>JABJHA010000001.1 GCA_018662005.1 Rhodospirillaceae bacterium
AAGTGGTTATGGACATACAACAACGAACGGCCCAACATGGCCATCGGCGGCATAACGCCAAAACAGAAACTGGCTATGATAAGCATAGCCGCTTAAACGATTCTATTTATGCGGCCCTCTGAAAATGGGGGTATTACCGAACAAACCCTACTATCCTTCCCGACGGAATTTCTATTCTTACCGCTAGCAGAGCTCATCAATCCGCAATGGAGAGGAATGGAGAGGGTATTTTTACTTCTTTAATATGCGATGGACTGGAAGGAGGTGCCTCTGATGTATTAGGAAAGGTCACCGCAGCGAGCCTCTACGCATATGTTGATGAAGCTCTAGGAGCATGGGATCAAAGGCCTATTTTTAAAACAAACATTTCTCGTTTTTCCTGCTTAAGAAACAACGATCCTATAATATCTTTAGAAATTCTTAGAAAACTCGATACTTACTTCCCAACAGCAAGTCATAAATTTAATTTAGACCCATCATATGAACCCGAAGCAGAACCTGCGAATCAAGTGAATGAAGGGGTATTTAATCACTTACAAAAACTTCGAGCCGCTCGATTACTAGAGCCTTTAGGCACTGACCATATGTATTTTGCTGCTATGCAAAACAAAGCCTGCCAGCTTACTCCATTAGGCCGTCACTATTGGCACCTTACAAATGAGGGTCGGCTTTAATGCGATGTGCAATAACCGGTCATCAAGACCTATTAAATGCTGCTACAATATATTGGGTAAGTGAGCAGATAAGAGTTTTTCTAAATGAAGAGTCTGTTGAAACAGGGGTAACTTGTTTAGCAGTAGGTTCGGATCAGATTTTTGCACAACAATTATTATATTGTGGAAAAAATTATGAAGTCATTATTCCATGTAAAAATTACGAAAACACTTTCACATACAAAAAAGATGCCAATCAATTCAATTCACTTCTTAAGAACGCATCCAAATTAATAATCTTAGAATTCCCAGCACCATCTGAAGAAGCATTCCTGGCTGCTGGCCAATACGCGGTATCTAATTCAGATATGCTATTAGCTATCTGGGACAACAAACCCGCAAAGGGATTAGGCGGCACAGCAGATATTGTTTCTTTTGCTATTCAGAATCGAAAACGTGTGTTTCACATTAATCCATTTACTCGAAAAAAAATCTACATCGAAGTAAAGTAAGCCTCACCAAAAAAGTAGCTCTGCTATCACTTATTTGGTTCTTATTTTGGAGGCCCGGAACATGAGCGCACCAACACTGGACATCGAAATCCTGAAGACATGGATCGGGCGCAGTGAAAGCCACAGCGATGTGATTTCCCCAAAGCCGGTGGAGATGATGGCAGCGACTTTGGGGCAGGTAGTCGATATTCCCAAAGACGGCGCCCCCCTTCCCGCCGCCTGGCACTGGCTCTATTTCCTTGGTGCCAAGTCGCGTGGTGATTTAGGCCGCGACGGTCACGCCGCACTGGGGGAATTCCTTCCACCGGTCGCCCTGCCACGACGCATGTGGGCCGGTGGGCATTTCGATTTTATTAAGCCCGTTTATATTGGGGAGGCCATTAAAAAGGTCTCGACCATCAACAAGGTCGAACGCAAATCAGGCCGCAGCGGCGAGCTATGCTTCGTCACTGTGCGTCACCAGTTGTTCGCGGGCGACGAATTACGCATCACCGATGACCACAACATTGTTTACAGGGAAGATTCAACCTCAAAGGAACCTGCTCCGCCAACACCTGCGCCGGCTGATGCCGAAATTCGCGAAGCCATTACCCCCGATCCGGTGTTGCTGTTCCGCTATTCGGCACTGACGTTTAACAGCCACCGCATTCACTATGACGTTGATTACTGCCGTGATGTTGAAGGATATCCGGGCCTGGTTTTCCACGGGCCGCTGACAGCGACGCTGCTGCTTGATCTTGCAAGTCGCCATTCAGGTGGGAAAATAATCACCGATTTCAGCTACCGGGCGATTTCGCCGCTTTTTGACATCAATCCCTTTACCATCGCCCTTGCCCACGAGGAAGATCGTCTGGTCTTATGGGCCGAAACCCCGGAAGGTCACTTGGCCATGAGCGCGACGGCGAAACTAAAGGAAGGCAACTGATGACAGGTGATTTTATGGCCCTGGCAGAGCTTAAAGAACTTCAGCAGCAGCGCTGGCTTGAGCAGGTACGTTATGTGGAAACGTCATCACCCTTTTATCAAGGGCTGTGGCGTGGAATGACGCCGCCTACCCAGTTGGATGATTTGGCTGAACTTCCTTTGAGCGACAAAGCCATGCTCAGGACATCGCAACAGGATCATCCGCCGTTTGGAAATTATTTGGCCGCCCCCGAACATCTGGTCAGCCGCCTGCACAGAACATCGGGAACCAGCGGGCAGGCCATGAACCTTGCATTAAGCGTCCATGACGCCAGCCAAACGGCCATGATCGGCGGGCGAGCCCAAAGCGCCGCCGGGCTTGGCCCCGGTGACCGGGTCGTCCATTGCCTGAATTACCAAATGTGGATGGGCGGTTTCACCGATCACTGCACCCTTGAAGCAACAGGAGCCATGGTCATCCCTTTCGGGGTTGGCGGAAGTGAACTGTTGATCAGAACCATTCAGGAACTGAATATCACCGCCATCTCGTGCACGCCGTCCTATCCAAAAGTTCTTGAACAAACCATCGCCGAGAAGTTTCCAGGCCTGAGCCCCCGTGATCTGGGCTTGAGGCTGGGCCTGTTTGGTGGTGAGGCCGGTCTGGATGACCCAGCCTATCGCAAACGACTGGAGGACACCTGGGGCTTTGGTGTGCGCAACGCCAACTACGGAGTATCGGATGTCTATTGTAACTTCGCCGCCCAGTGCGAACACAATAACGACCTCCACTTTGTCGCCCTTGATGTTCTGTATCCCGAACTGATCGACCCGGACACATCCGAACCTGTTGACTGGCAGGACGGCGCCAGTGGCGAATTGGTGCTCAGTCATCTGGAACGGCAATGCCAACCGCTGGTCAGATTTAGAACCGGGGATATCATTTCACTGACCGGTGTCAGTAAGCCCTGCGTTTGTGGCAGAACGGCCCCCCGCTTCAGGGTCATTGGCCGCAGCGATGACATGATTGTTGTAAGAGGCCTTAATATTTTCCCGACCGGCCTGGCCGCAACCATCAACACCTTCAAGCAACTAAGCGGCGAATACCGGGTCATTCTTGATGGTCCAGGCCCATACGATTTGCTCCCCCTTGATGTCGAAGTGGTCGACGGTGTTGAGCCGACACCGGGCCTTGCCGAGAACATCAACCAGGCCATCAAGCGGGATCTTGGCGCCACCGCCCACGTCATCCTGCATAAACCGGGCGTTTTGCCACGCACCGAAGGCAAAACCCGCCGGGTTATCCGGCAATAAAGGACTTACAGAAAATGACCGATACGGTAATTTCCAAATGCGATAACGGCGTTCGCAGCATCATCCTGAACAGACCGGACCGCCTGAACGCCATCAATCCGGAACTATTAAAAGACTTCCTGACCGCCTTGCGCGAAGGCAACGCCGATCCTGAAACCAGAGTCATGGTCATCAGCGGTGCTGGCCGCGCCTTTTGCGCCGGTGATGATTTGAAAGAATTCGAGACCCAGGTCGGAACCGAAGAAGAAACCCGCGCCTATATCGAGTCCATCCAGGAGATCACCCGGGAAATCGTCCTGGGCAACAAAATTGTCCTGGGCGCTATCCATGGATGGGCCGTCGGTGGCGGCCTTGAATGGGTCATCAATTGCGATTTCGCCATCATGGCCGAAGGAACACGCAGTTTTTTCCCCGAAATTTCACTCGGCATTTTCGTCACCGGTGCGGTGACAACGATCCTGCCAAAACTGGTCGGTTTGCAAAAAGCCAAGGAACTGATTTTACTGGGCGAGCGTTTCGATGCTGCCCAGGCCATGGACTGGGGCTTGGTCTGGAAGGTCGTACCCGAGGCAGATCTTATGAAGGAAACACTGGCAATGGCAGCGCGTATTGCCGAATTGCCCGAACTGGCTGTGAGCGACTTAAAACGGGTTATCAACAGGGCTTGTGATCTGGATGTCGAGGCGGCAATGAAACTGGAAACTGACGCCACGGTACGCGGTTTCCTGGATCCTTCAACGGCGGAACGAATTTCAAAATTTAGCCAATAAAGTCATCTGTAAGGATTTGGTAAGGGTTTTTTGGCAAGTTTGTTATTATTCCAATTTGATATGGGATTTGTAATGGAAGGCCTGCTTCGAGCACAGGATACCCGGCGATTTTCTGACCGGCGCACCTCACAGGTCGTTCTTACGATCAGTGAGAGGCGATACGCTGAGCGTCGCAATGGAATTGAGCGCAGACAGGTGACCGGCTGGCTGGCAAGCTGGCTTCGCGCGCAGCTGCCCGCCTTCATGCATCCGTTACTTGCTACCTTTATCGGACCACACAAAGTCAACCAAATTCATATTCCTTTGTGGGCCCTGCTAAGCCTTTTCGTTGTTGGCTTCCTGTACATGGTTGTTAATTACGAAGCGGCACCGCTGGGTCCCTATGTAACGCAACCCGGAGACGAAACCAGCGAAGTCATTGTCTTTGATCCAAACGCGGCAACGTCATCTGACATCGTTCGTTCAGGTTACGCGGTGATCGAAACCTTGGACATGAAGGAACTGGGTATCAGGGTTCAGCGCTTGAGAATTCCCGCCGGAATGACAGTTCCCGAAGCCCTGACCGATTTGCGCAGCCGCTATCCTGGAATAGAAGTTGATATCAATTCTCTGATTTCGCCGACTGATCCTTCCTAGAAGGCCATACCACGCGCCGTAACCGGCCACAGGCATTCGACAACACCGCCGCGCACCCCCACATACCAGTCATAAACATTGCAGGTCGGGTCACAGTGTCCGGGAATCAACTTCAGTTTTTCATTGAGCCTGAGAACATTGGCCGGGTCAGATATCACACCGTGCTCATCTGAACATTTTATATACTCAATGTCGTCACGGCCAAAAATGACAGGCAGACCTGAGTCCAGACTCTGTGCCTTCAACCCTGCATCACAAATTGCTCGGTCATGCTTTGCCTTGGACATGATTGAGGTCCAGATGAACAGGCTGTTCTCGAATTCCGAAACGAAATTGCCTTCTTCGTCTTTAATGCGTTGATAATCCGCGTCCATAAAAATGTAGGAACCACACTGCATCTCGTTATAAACACCCGATGTCCCTTCAAAATAATAGGAGCCGGTTCCGGCGCCGCCGATGATGTCGCATTCGAGATTTTCCTGCTTTAGCATCTTGATCGTATCGGCAACCTGCTTAACGGCTGCTGTGATCCCGACTTTTCGATCCTCATAAGCACGCAGGTGCTGGGCCGCTCCCTGATAGGCCTGAATGCCGGAAAAGGTCAGGCCATCACTGGATGCAATTTTCATAGCAATCTCAAGGACAGGTTGCCCCCACTGGACGCCACAGCGCCCGGCCCCACAATCGATTTCGACTAGGCATTCAATCGTCACACCGTGATGAGTAGCGGCTTTCGACAAATCATCAACGTTGCCCAGGTCATCAATACAAACAAGCACCCGGGCCTTATCCGCAAGCCGGGCAAGCCGGGCAATTTTTTTGGGGTCGACGACCTGATTGGTGACCAGGACATCGCCGATACCGCCGGCAACGAGCGCCTCCGCTTCTGAAACCTTCTGGCAACAAATACCGCAGGCCCCGCCGTGTTGCATTTGATACAGGGCAATATCGGCTGATTTGTGTGTCTTGGCATGGGCGCGGTGACGAAGGCCCTTGTCCTTGATGAAGGCGCCCATAGTTTTTACATTCCGCTCGAACGCATCAAGTTCGATGATCAGGGCCGGGGTCGAGACTTCCGCCAGCGCCATACCGACTTCGGCGGGAACATTCAGTCCAACAATTTTCAAATCCATTATCCTTTAAGCGTCTTAAAGACAGCAATGTGCTTAGGTGAAAGGCCGCAACAGCCGCCAATAACCTGCACACCATTCTCTACCCATTGGTTGGTGAATTGCAGCAGCTCGTCAGGCGTGATTACATCCTTGAATTGCCAGTGAGGCATTTCAAAATAACCAGAATCCGGATAGGCCGTGAGCGGACCGTTGAAAACGCCGCGCACAATTTCGATAGCCTCGCCGGTCACATCCGATGGGGAATGCATAACACCGGCGGCGTCCACATCAAATTCCTTAAGCACCTGAACAATGTCCTCAAAGGGAATATCCCTATCAGGCGCATAACTGAGAACCTGCCCGTTTTCCCCGCGCCGTACCGAAAATCCGGCCCATACCGGCAGCCCGGTCTGCTTCGCTGCCTGGAATGCAAAGCCCATCCTCTCAGGGAAAAACATCATTTCCAAAAGAATTAAATCGCAACCCTGATCACGAAACAACATAGCCAACTCTGCAAAAGCATCAGCCATTTGGGTCTGCGACGGGCCGTCAGACAAGGCCGGTTGTAACGAACCATCAGCAAAAGGACACATATGTGACAGGGAACCGGCAATCAGGACATCGTCGCGCCCGCTTGCTTCGCGCGCCCGCAGCGCCGCAGTGATTGCCGTACTGTTAATCTCCTCAAATTGATCGGCGAAACCGGCAGGCTCGAGCATCAACCTGGAGGAAGCGTAGGTATTAACCGTGATAATGTCCGCGCCAGCCGCGATGTAATCTTCATGGATGCTTTGAAGCAATTCGGCATTTTCAAGCGAGCTTGGCCCACACCAGGCTTTCGGGTCCATGGTCACCCCGCGGCGCTCAAGTTCAGTGCCGGTGCCGCCATCTAGAACAACAACGCCGCCGCCCTGCAGACGGCGTTCAATTTCCGCATAAGCCATCAATCTGTATCCTCGCCAGGAAAACAGCGGCTATGCTAGGTGATGCCTGTAGCAGCGGCAATCGATCAATTTAAAGGAAAGCGGTTATTTATTGACCATGTTGAGGGTCGATTTGGCCCGGTAAGGATAGGCCATTTTGGTGAATTGCCAGACGGCGGCGAAGAATTCTTCATCTTCGTGTGTACGACAGTAAGTTTCGATCCATTTCATGGCCCGCTCAACGCTGGTCCGGCCAAGCAGATCGCTGGTCGAGGAATCCTTGATATTAAAAGCGGTGGCGAAACCCATCAGCCATTGGCGGAAAGTGGCGTCGTAGGGACCGATGGGGGAATCTGGAAATTCCCGCGCCTCCACAAAATTGCCACAACTTAAAGCGCCGACACCCCAATTCTTGAACATGGTATCTTTGTTGACCGATATGCCCGCATAAAAGGGATCGTTTTCGGACGAGAGTTCATCCGAATAGGTGCCACCAGGAATGGCGACGAACAGCAGCATGAGTACGACAACGCGTAACATTTCAGGACTTCCCAGGAACATCCATATTGCACTAACGACTGACGTTACGTTGCAAACTGTTGCCAAAATGTTAATAAGCACATGAAATTTATTAATGAATCCAAATAACTAGGGTTAATTTCTTATGTCTGGTGACAACTTCATACGTAGATGTCAGAATGCCGCCTTGATGTTTGGGTGCTTGCCACTTTTGGGCCGGTAGAATTAATGAGACAGCTTTTATTTACAGCGCTTTTAGGTGTCGCTTGTGCGTTGGTCGCATTGGGGAGTGCATCCGCAGATGAGCGCTCCGGCAGCGTTTTTCTGGAAATCATGCGCTCACCGCCTAATCGCCACGTCATTGCCATGAACAGCATGGAAGAATGCTTGCGGGCGGCGGAATTTAGCAAAGCCAAGTGCGTCACCCGGCAGCCGCGTTTGCCAGACAGCTCCATCGGCGTCTTGCGGACACCCGATTGGTCGGCCAGGCCGTTTATTAATGTCACCGCCCCCCTGCTTAAGGGAAAGGATTTCGGCCCCGCCTATTTGGTGATCAGCCGGTCGCCGCCAAACCGTCACGTCATTGCCATGGACAGCATGAAGAAGTGCCTTGAGGCGGCTTCCTATACCTCTGCCGAGTGCATTGAGGAATTGCCAAACCTGCCCGATACCTCCGTCGGAGTCCTGCGCACGTTGAACGGTTTTAACAATCAGCCGTAAAACAGACTGAACTAGAAAGTCAGGGCTTTGACCTGGACAACCTGTTCAAGCTTGCAGATATCATCCATCACCTGACCCGCAGGTTCGCCGTCAACTTCGATCAGCGCAATGGCGTCGCCGCCAGCCTCTGCCCGTCCCAAATGGAAGGTCGCGATGTTGATCCCGGCATCACCCAAAGTCGTGCCCAGCGAGCCGATAAAGCCCGGCGTGTCCTTGTTGGTGATAAACAACATGTTTGACCCCAGTTCAGCATCCATGGGAATTCCCTTGATCTCGACAATACGCGGATGGGCTCCGGCAAACAGGGTCCCTGCCACCGAACGACTCTGGTTTTCGGTTTTCACCGTCAGTTTGATCAATGTCTGATAGGCACTGGCCCGTTCATGCTTGATTTCGGTGACGTCGATGTCGCGTTCCTTGGCAATCACCGGTGCGTTGACCATATTGACCGATTCCATCAGGGGCGACAGCAGTCCTTGTAAAACAATAGCGGTCAGCGGCCGTGTGTTTAATTCGGCAACGTGCCCCTCGTACTCCAGGGTGACGCCTTCAAGGCCGCTTTCGGTAAGCTGTCCGGCAAAGCTGCCCAGCTGTTCGGCGAGTTGCATATAAGGTTTCAGCCGCGGTGCTTCTTCGGCTGTAACAGAAGGCATGTTCAGGGCATTGGTAACAGCACCGGAAACCAGGTAATCAGCCATTTGTTCTGCAACCTGCAGCGCGACTTTTTCCTGGGCTTCCGTCGTAGAAGCACCCAGGTGCGGCGTTGCCACGACATTTTCCATGCCGAACAAAGGATTGTCCCTGGCCGGTTCTTCGGCAAAGACATCAAGACCTGCGGCGGCGACCTTGCCATTTTCCAATCCGGCTTTTAGATCTTCTTCAACAATCAATCCGCCACGGGCGCAATTAATGATACGCACACCCGGTTTCATTTTGTCGATGGCGTCGGCGTTGATGATATCGCGGGTGGTATCTGTCAACGGCGTGTGCAGCGAGATAAAGTCGGCGCGGGCAAACAGGTCATCCAGTTCGACCTTTTCGACGCCAAGCTCGGCTGCCCGTTCCGGCGACAGGTAGGGATCGAAAGCGATAACCCGCATTTTCAGTCCCTGGGCCCGGTCGGCGACAACCGCACCAATATTACCGCAACCAATAATTCCAAGAATCTTGCCCATGATCTCGACGCCCATGAATTTGGACTTTTCCCACTTTCCGGCGTGGGTCGAGGCATTGGCATGAGGAATTTGACGTGACAGCGCCGTAATCATGGCGATGGCGTGCTCGGCCGTGGTAATGGAATTACCAAACGGCGTGTTCATGACGCAGACACCGGCCGCCGTCGCCGCAGCCACATCGATGTTATCGACACCAATACCGGCGCGACCGATAACTTTCAGGTTTTCAGCCGCCGCCAGAACTGCCGCCGTCGCCTTTGTCGCCGAACGAACGGCCAGGCCATCATAGTCACCAATGCAGGCAATCAGCTCTTCGGGGCTCATGCCCGGCTTAACGTCAACGTCAACGCCGCGGTTGGCAAAAATCTCGGCGGCGAGCGGGCTCATTTTATCGGATATCAAAACTTTAGGCATATCTCAGGACTCCATTTCGGCTTTAACGGTGGCGTAAGCCCAGTCAAGCCATGGCATTAATTTTTCAAGGTCTGCGGTTTCGACCGTCGATCCGGCCCAGATGCGCAAACCCGGTGGAGCCGCCGGATAGCTGTTGATGTCATTGGCCGCAGCTTCGCCTTCAAGTAGTTTGGTCATCGCCTTGGCGGCACTGGACTGGCCTTCGGCGTCCAATCCCTGAAACCAGTCGGCGACGATCATCAAACAGACAGAGGTCCGCGAACGAACCGCCGGGTCCGTGGCCACATAGTCGATCCACGGTGTCCGCCCAACCCATTTATCGATAGCCGCGAAGTTGGCCTGTGAGCGGCCGACAGTGCCATCGACGCCACCGATGCTATCAATCCATTTCAGGGAGTCGATGGCGTCTTCGACAACGATCATCGAGGGGGTGTTAATGGTCGCCCCCTTGAAAATACCCTCAATCAGCTTGCCGCCCTTGGTCAAACGAAAGACTTTTGGCAGCGGCCAGAGCGGGGTGTAGCTTTCCAGCCGCTCGACGGCGCGGGGGCTCAGGATCAGGATGCCATGGGCACCCTCCCCGCCCATCACCTTCTGCCAGGAAAAAGTCGTGATATCGAGTTTGTCCCAGGGAAGATCATAAGCGAAGACGGCGGAGGTCGCGTCACAAATGGTCAGGCCCGCCCGGTCGCTTGCGATCCACTCACCATCAGGAACACAGACGCCAGAGGTGGTGCCGTTCCAGGTGAAGACCACGTCGTGATCGAAGTCCACGTCGGCAAGCTCGGCGATTTGGCCGTAGGGGGCTTTCAGGACCCGAACGTCCTCAAGCTTCAATTGTCCGGTGACATCGTTCGCCCAGTCGGTGCCAAAACTTTCCCAGGCCAGCATGTCGATGCCGCGCGCCCCCAGCAGGGACCACAACGACATTTCCAGCGCCCCGGTGTCGGAGCCCGGAACGATACCAACGCGGTAGTCATCGGGTAATTTAAGAACGGCGCGGGTGCGATCAAGCACTTCGGCCAGGCGCTCTTTACACGGGCCAGAGCGATGCGAACGCCCGGTCAGGGCATCACGAAGAACGTCAACGGACCATCCGGGACGTTTGGCACAAGGGCCAGTCGAAAAATTGGGATTTGCCGGACGCATGTCCGGCTTCTGTTGCGGATTCATAATGTATCTCCCTTCCTTACAGAAGAGCTGACGTTCGTTGGGGAACGCTGGCCCACAGCGCTTATAGGAGTAATGCTGCACTGCGTCAACAGAAAGGTCTTATCGTCTTCAAACGTCTCGAATGAGGACGTGAATAAGCCCGTATATGTGCGTCTAAAGCCCGTAATACCAAGGGGCGAACAGGGAGAAGACGATCCATAGCAGGACAATCAAGGGCGCCCCGGCGCGGAAATAGTCACCGAATCGGTAATGCCCCGGTCCCATCACCAATATGGACGTCTGATAACCAATCGGTGTGGCGATGGCGCAGTTGGCGGCGAAGACCACCGCTATGGCGAATATCTGTGGGTCGATACCGGCTTCACGGGCCACTCCGATGGCAATTGGCGTAAACAGTACGGCCGTCGCCTTGGCGCTGATGATGTTGGCCATGATGGCGGTAAAAGCAAAGAACACCGACAGGATGACAGCCGGGCTGGCGCCGTTCAAAGTCGTCATCAGACTCTGCGCCAGATATTGCGCGCCACCAGTTTCCTGCATCGCCGCCCCCATGGCCAGGGCCGCCGGGATCATCGTCAGGATTTTCGAATCCAGGGCCCGCGAAGCCTGTTGCAAATTAAGCGCCCCCGACAACACCATGATCACAGCACCCATCAGTGCGGCGGCAACAACTGGTAGCAAGCCCGTCGCGGCAAAGAAAACAATGCCGAAGAAAATCAAGGCGGCCCGCTTGGCATGATGGACGACGGCCATTTCTTCGGTCGACCATTCCATCAGGACGACATTGCGATCAGCGCGTAAGGCTTCGATATCACCGGGTTCGCCTTGCACCAACAACACATCACCGGCGGCCAGCACCGTATCGGCGAGGCGTGATCTGATCATTTGCGAGCGCCGCTGGACGCCCAGCACAAAACAACGGGTCCGTAACTGAAAACCGGTTTGTCTGAGCCTGAGCCCGATCATTGATGAAGCCGGTGCGACCATGACTTCGGCCATCACCCGTTCGCCCTGGCGCAGGGCATCCTCGCCGCCGGGCTCACCTGCCGCGGCCAGAAGAAATCCCGGATCGTCGTTCAGGGCGTCGGATAATGCCTGGCGGGAGGCCGCAACGGTGACACTATCGCCCTCCTCGATAAGCTCCTCATGGAAAGGCGGCGTCAGGATTTTTTCGCCGCGCACGATCATTCGGACCCTGACATCGGCCAATTTATTGATCACACCGCCAACCACCATGGCGCCGATAAGCCGAGAACCCGGCGCGACGGAGATTTGGGTCATGAAGTGACGCGGCGAGCGGGTCATGATGCGGTGCGCGAGGGAGGTTCTGTCCGGAAGCTGCGAGGGCAGGACAAACAGGATGTAAACCAGTCCGGCAGCGGCCAACACGATCCCCGGCACGGAGAAATCAAAAAAGCCGAAGCCTTCTTCACCCATTTCCAAAAGGGCGCTGGAAACCAGAAGATTGGTGCCCGAACCAATCAGCGTTGTCATGCCACCAAGCACGGCGGCGTAGCTTAAACCCATCATCACCTTCGAGGTGGGGCGGTCAAATCTGTCAGATAAAACCTGCATGACCGGGATAAAAATAAGAACGACGGGAATGTTGTTCAAAAAGGCGCTGATAATGAGGACCACGGCCATAACGATGGTCACCGACAACCATTCTTTGCCGGCGCCAAGGTCGAGCACCATCCGGGAGACCTTGTCGAGCACACCGGTCCTGACCATGCCCTGACCAACAACCAGCAGGGCAAGGACGGTAATCAGGGCCGGGTTGGCGAATCCCCGCAACAGGCGTTCGGCGCTGAGCGTGTTGAAACCATCAGGGGAGACCACCGGGAACCCTTGAAAGAAGGCGATCATCATGCAGATAACGCCGATGGATGTAACCTCGATTGACAGCTTTTCCGAAACGTACAGGACCAGCGCCCCGATAATCAGGGCAAAAGTCGCCCACATCTGAAAAACGTTGTCCGACTGGTTCAGGATTTCAGCGCTCATATCATAATACTACAGGCCCAGAGCACAGCCGCAATGACCTTCGAGAAAAATGCCGCTACACAAGCGCAATTTGTTATGATATGAAGCGCGCCACACCATTCAACAGGTGGGGAATCGTCTAATGGTAGCACTGCCGATCGCCATAAATTATTCAATATTATCAACTACTTAACGATATTTTAGCTCAAAATAACAGTTCACAAAAAGTTCACAAAACATTGTTTTAGTTGAATTTCTGTTTTATACGTTTCACAGTAAGTTCACAAATAGTTCACAAAAATGGGCTAATTTTGTCGGATTGAAATGAGCAAAAACTATAAAAATTCCCATCAGCTACGCGACGGAGCCATCCTCCTGTTTAATCGGGTGGGTGCGCAAAAGCCAGTGTGGCACGCCAGAATAAAAAAACCTGGCTCTTACCCAACAGCATCACAACGATACCTCTCTCGCAGCATGAAGACTGTGAACTATGCGGAAGCAGCAATGGCGGCTGAGGATATTCTTGATGACCTGCGTTACAAATATAAAAACGACATCCCGCTGGAAACGCTAAAACTCGCAAAATTGTATGAAATGTGGAAAGCCACTGTTGGCATCCGTAAAAACAAGGGCCGCATGGAGACAATTAGAAAGGCATACGACCTATATCTGCTGCCGTACTTTGGAAAAACAAACATCACAGACATAAAACCTGGACTGGTTACCAAATTTTGGGATTGGCGACTTGATTATTGGGTTACAGGCGAAGGCTCAAAAACTGAATCATGTTTTGTTGGCAATGTTCCCAAGCTTTCAACCGTTAAACAAGAACGCCAATGCCTTAAGCAGATTCTGAAATGGGCAGTTGAACAAGACCTTTTACACAAAATGCCTGAAATTAGCGTGCCTGAGTTAGCGTCAACGGAAGAGGATGATAGCATCAGGCCTGCATTTACGATGGCGGAATATAATCGGCTCAATGATTATTTCGACGATGAATATCTGCCCAAAAGGAATGAGGACATAAAGGAATTTTGGGCTAGAAACCCAAAACTGAACAGCAGTCATTTATATGGTCGGCGTATGCTGGTCAACTTCATGCGTGTTGGCATTTATTCTGGTTTGCGACCACATGAATTGCTGCTGCTTAAATGGAAGCATGTTGAGCATTACAAGTTTGGTGGGGAGCAAAATGTAAAATTCAATGTCCCAAAAAATACAAAAACTGGAGCCCGTCAGAATGTGTGCCAGCCAGCCTGTATCAAATTCTTAAGCGACCTGAAAGAGCACTCCCTTCATACAAGCGATGAAGACTATTTGTTTAATACGGAAGAAGGAGGGAAAGCCCCCTCCCCTCGTTTAAAGCTGAATAGAGTTCTGAAGAAAATGAAGATGAAGACGGATGTGTTTGGCAATCCATTCGTCCCCTACTCCGTCAGGCATACGTATATAACTTTCAGGCTGTTGTACGGTGATGTCTCCATTGATGATCTCGCTAGAAATGTGGGGACATCGACAGAAATGATTAATACTCATTATGATCATGTTCTGAATGAGCAAAAGACAGAGATACTGACGTCCACAAAAAGACAAAAGAAGTAGCCAGTTATCTCATTTTAAATGAGATAATTCGGAATTACTGAAAACCGTTAGCGTCCTAATTTTATAGAGCCCCTCTCACACCTGCATATTTTCGCTCGCCAGGAGCGCCAAATTTTTAAGCA
>JABJHA010000002.1 GCA_018662005.1 Rhodospirillaceae bacterium
CCTGTGAAAAACGTGGTTTTTGCTACTTGCTCAGCTTTTTCCAACGTCTTTTCTTTAGTTGAAAATACCTTCCAACTATTATCTGCAGCTTTAACTCTAGCCCTGATATTTTTGGTGCCATTGACGGTCTCTAGAACGATTTTACCGTCTTCAAACTCTGCCAGTTTCGCCATTGCATTATATCCATACAATAACGGAGAGTTGGTGCCCCCGGCCCGAATCGAACGGGCACTCCCTTGCGAGAACCAGATTTTGAATCTGGCGCGTCTCATACCTACACTTGCTTTCACAAGCCACCCTATCAACTAGGGCTTGTGGGTCTGGACTATCCCATCATCCCGAAGGATGGAGTGATTATAGTCTCTGAACCTTCCCAAAACTTCTGGGCTTGGCTGCGGATTACCATATCATTTCTGACTTAGGCTTCCCCGCAATTTACACTCTGCATTCTCACCAATTACTTGATGAGTGGGCAAACATTTGTCTACCAGTTCCGCCACGGGGGCACTGCACACTCCGTAACATTTAACATTTGCCCAATCAATCACAAACTTCAGGTAGTCCGCTTTTTGTATAGGGCAAAGCCAAATTAATTTAGTGCGTGGACGTATTATACACGACAGGCACAAGCTGTAAAGCTGTACAAAAACTGTATAAATATTTTACTGATGTTTTTCAATGTGTTAGCGCGAAAAATAGCCGTATTACTAGCTTTTGAATCCCGCGCGTCTACCAGTTCCGCCACAGGGGCACTGCATTGGAAGCGGCCATCATAGCCAAGGCTTGGGCCGGGTCAATCGCGATATTGCAGATCGCTCAAGGGACTGCTAAACCTCCGCCACGGCAATCTTGTAAGGCGGAGAATATTCAAGTGATCAGAGGCCTCTACGACTGGACCATGAAACTGGCAGAGCACCGCAATGCCTTGGCCGCATTGGCTTTGGTGTCGTTCATCGAAAGTTCGGTGTTCCCCATCCCCCCCGATATCCTGATTATCCCGATGGTTCTGGCAGCCCGTGAAAAAGCCTGGACCATCGCCCTGATTTGCACGGTTGCTTCCGTCCTTGGCGGCGTCGCCGGTTACGGCATCGGTTATTTTCTTTATGAATCCATTGGCAGGGCGCTGCTCGATTTCTATGGCTACGCAGACAAATTCAGCCAGTTTCAAAATTATTACCACGAATGGGGCGCCTGGATCGTGGGCGGGGCCGGGCTGACACCCTTCCCCTACAAGGTTATCACCATCGCCAGTGGTGTCGCCGACCTGAATCTGGTCGTTTTCATCGTCGCCTCGGTGCTGTCGCGGGGCCTTCGCTTCTTTTTGGTCGCTGGCCTGCTGTGGTATTTCGGCGAACCGATCAGAGCCTTTATCGAAAAAAATCTGGGGCTCCTGGCAACCGCCTTTTTCGTCCTGCTGTTTGGTGGATTTGTCCTGATCAAGTTCCTGCATTAGTCTATTTCAATGCCCTTTAACCGCCTGATCCCCGCTTTCATTTTTCTGGTCACCGTCGGCGCCCTGTCGCTGGCGTTAACGGCCCAGCATGTCTACCGGCTGGAGCCCTGCATCCTGTGCCTGTACCAGCGCATTCCCTTTATTGTCACAGGTTTGCTGGCCGTCCTGGCGCTACGCCTGAAAGCCTCATCGGTACTGATCCCCCTGATTATTATCATCTGCGGCCTGGTCTATCTTGTCGGCGCGGGCATTGCCGTTTACCACGTCGGGGTAGAGCAGCACTGGTGGCTTTCGGGCTGTTCGGGCACCTTGTCCGACACCGTCAGTCTGCAGGATTTGCGGTCAAGCCTGATGCAAAAGCCGGAAAAATCCTGTGATGATGTGGACTGGACCCTTTTTGGAATCAGCATGGCGACCTATAATGTTATCGGCTCGGGCGTGCTTGGGATGGCCAGCATTGCGGCGGGCATACAATTGTCAAAGACACGCAAAACATGAGCAAAGAGCAAAAAGCCTATTCATCCGTAGACGGCCGCCTGCCCGGCGACCCCAGCCGCGAGTCCTTGATTGAACGCTTCATTCGTGTCGATCAGGCGGGCGAGTATGGCGCTGTGCGTATCTATGAAGGGCAGATGAGCGTTCTGGGAAAATCCGAAAGCGGACCGGTCATCAGTCACATGCTGGCCCAGGAAGAAGCCCACCTTGAGACATTTTC
Organism: Rhodospirillaceae bacterium; assembly: GCA_018662005.1. Taxonomy (NCBI): domain Bacteria; kingdom Pseudomonadati; phylum Pseudomonadota; class Alphaproteobacteria; order Rhodospirillales; family Rhodospirillaceae; species Rhodospirillaceae bacterium. Next base: position 2,169 of record JABJHA010000002.1, read on the forward strand.
AAAAATGATCGGCAAGCGCCGGGTCCGGCCAACGGCCCTGCTGCCGCTGTGGCACCTGGCCGGGTTCGCACTGGGCGCCGGTACGGCATTAATGGGCGAGAAAGCGGCGATGGCGTGTACTGTCGCCGTCGAGGAAGTGATTGATGAGCACTACGCGGCCCAGGTCGAAAAACTTGAAGCCATGGGCGGTGACGAAAAAGAGTTGAGCGAAACGTGCGAGAAATTCCGCCTCGAAGAACTTGAGCACCGTGACACCGCCATTGAGCATGGCGCTGAAAAAGCTGCCGGTTACGAAGGCTTGAGCGCCCTGGTTAAAACCGGATCACGCATGGCGATCTGGCTGTCGGAACGCATTTAATTAGCGTTCGTGCTTGCGAATAAGTCCTGAAATAATACCCCTGAATGTGCGAACTTCCTGTTCGGTCATGTTTGCGCGCTGGAACATGTTGCGGATATTGCGGACCATGGCCGGACGTTTTTCAGGTGGCCTCAGGAACCCACACGCGTCCAGCTCGGTTTCCAGATGCTCGAACATACCAACCAGTTCGGACTTGTCGGCAAGGCGTGTGTTTTTGGGGATCCGCTCGTCAATGGCCGGTGTCGTATCGCCGGACTGGAACCATTCATACCCGATCAACAGCACCGCCTGGGCCAAATTAAGCGAACTGAAAGCCGGGTTCATGGGAATAGTGACCAGGGTGTCGGCCAGAGCCACATCGTCATTGTTGAGGCCCCAGGCTTCTCGTCCGAAAATCACGCCGGGAGTTCCGCCCGCAGCTATAACCTCGCGCATTTCCTGTGCGGCCGCGCGCGCGCTCAACACCCGTTTGGTCATGTCCCGGTCCCGGGCGGTGGTCGCGTAGACATGACTTAAACCGCTCAGGGCTTCAGGCGTCGTATCAAAAACCCGGACCGCATCAAGAACCACATCGGCCCCGACCGATGGCTTGATAGCATTTTCGTTTGGCCAGCCATGAACCGGTGCGACAAGCCGCAAATCACCCAGGGCGTTATTGAGCATGGCCCGGGCGCTCATGCCGATATTTTCACCCAGTTGTGGGTTAATCAGGATAATTGCCGGTGCGCTTTGGACCGCCGTCGCACTTGATTTTGGCGGCCTGCGGGTTTTCTTGCTTCCAGTCATTGGATTCTAGGTCACGCCGTCGCGATACAGCTTGTAGACGATACTGTCACGTAGCGCTTCATAAGAAGCCTCGATAATATTTGTCGAAACCCCGACCGTCGACCAGTGATCGCCGTGGTCGTCAGCGGACTCGATCATCACCCGCGGCATGGCGGCGGAGGCATCTGTGGAACGCAGGATGCGGACCTTGAAGTCAACAAGACGCAAATCTTCAAGGGCCGGATAAATTGGTGTCAAAACTTTCCTGAGCGCCATATCCAGTGCATTGACCGGGCCGTTACCTTCGGCCACCGTCATGTGTTCCTCGCCATCGACCGTCAGCTTGACGGTGGCTTCAGAGACGATCACCAGTTCACCCTTGGCGTTCCAGCGCCGCTCATCCAGAACCCTGAAATGGTTACAATGGAAATAGTCAGGCACCTTGCCAAGCGCGCGCCGCGCCAAAAGCTCGAAGCTGGCTTCCGCGCCATCGTAGGAATAACCGTCGAATTCCCGCTCCTTGACCTGTTCGACAAGCCGCACAACCTTGGGATCATCGGCTTCGACATCGATGCCGATTTCCCGGAACCGGGCCAGGATATTAGCCTTGCCCGCCTGATCGGAAACAACAATCTGGCGTGCATTGCCAACCAGACCGGGCTCTACATGTTCGTAGCTACGCGGGTCTTTTTCGACAGCTGACACATGCAAACCGCCCTTGTGGGCGAAAGCGGACTCACCCACGTACGGCGCACTGCGATCAGGTGAGCGATTGAGGTGCTCGTCAAGAACCCGTGACACATGCGACAGGTGGGTCAAGTCGTCAGCTGAAATGCCGGTCTCGTAACCCATTTTCAGAATCAGCGACGGAATAATCGTTATCAGGTTGGCATTGCCACAACGCTCGCCCAGGCCGTTCAAGGCCCCTTGAACCTGACGCGCACCGGCGCGAACGGCAGCCAGTGAATTGGCGACCGCGTTGCCCGTATCATCATGGCAATGGATACCCAGGTTGGTGCCCGGAATCTGTTCGCACACGGCGCTGACAATTTCCTCGATCTCATGGGGCAAGGTGCCGCCATTGGTGTCGCACAACACGATCCAGCGGGCACCAGCGTCAAAAGCCGCCTTCAGGCAAGCCATGGCGAATTCCGGGTTGGCCTTGTAGCCGTCAAAAAAATGCTCGGCGTCGAACATCACTTCTTCGACTTTGGATTGGGCGTGTTTTACGGAGTCTGAGATCATCGCGATGTTTTCGGAATGCTCGATTTCCAGGGCCACATCAACGTGGAAATCCCAGGTCTTGCCAACCATGCAGATGGCGTCAGTTCCGCAATCGAGCAAGGCGTTAAGTCCCGGATCATTATCGCTGGAGCGTCCAGCTCGCCTGGTCATGCCAAAGGCGGTCAGGCGCGCCCGTGTGAATGTTGGCGGGGCATTGAAAAAAGCATCGTCAGTCGGATTGGCGCCGGGCCAGCCACCTTCGATGTAGTCAACGCCAAGTTTGTCCAGTTCGGTGGCGATCAGCATCTTGTCGGACACGTTAAAATCGACGCCCTGGGTTTGGGCACCATCACGCAAGGTACAGTCATACAAATAAACGCGGTTGTCGCTCATGCTCTCAAGTAATCCCAGGATTGTAATTTCTATAAAATAACCAGCCTAATGCCGGAGAATGAACAATTTAAGCACTTTGCTCAAGGCTTTCTGCTAGAAAACAATGGTTTGAAGGTTCCCCACACCCGATTTCTTGATATAAGAAAGTATGAATGATCGTCCTGACCTGAGCGGTATTGGTGAAGAAGAACTTGCAGACTTTCTGGCTTTCCAGGAAAAAGTCCGCGACACCAATATCAATGAACTAACCTTGCTTGCGACTGATTACCTGAACCATTTCAACGAAATTGTCATGACCCTGGAAATGATTCCCGACATGCCGGAGCTGCTTGAGGACGCCAAGGAATGGCACCCAAAAGGTTATCAGGAACACATGCTGGATAGCACATTTTCGGACCGTGAGCTGGCGGCGGAGGCCTACAACCATGTGCCGAACAAATTTCGTGCCCCGTTCGAGCAGACGATCTCCCAGATCGATAACCTGATCGCCACCACCATCGACCGCATCGAAGGTGACCTGGCACAGGGAAACATGGATCTGGTCCGTGAAAACGCGACCGCTCTATCGAGGGTCATTCAACAATTGATGGATGTCGCAGGTGGCATTATCAACGGCAGCGCCAAAACCATGGAACAGTCGGAAATCGATATCATGATCGGCTAAGTCTGACGGCCTGCCACAATAGCCGTTTCCAGTGCCTGCAAAAATCGTGACCTGTCCTGCTTTGAAAACGGCGCCGGGCCACCGGTGACGGTACCCGTCTCACGCAGGTCGGCCATCAAATTTCGCGTCGCCAGGGCCATGCCGATGGAATCTTCACTAAAAGCCTGACCGTTTGGGCGAATGGCCCCGGCGCCTTTTTTCAATATACGGTCGGCCAACGGAATATCGTTGGTGACGGCAATATCGCCGGTTTGAATGTGCTCGACGATCCAGTCATCGGCAGCGTCCGCACCCTGCGTGACCACGACAATACGGACCATAGGATTAGCATGGGGGCGGATCCCGCCGTCACTGACCATATGAACCATCAAGCCGTGGCGATCGGCAACCTTAAGGATTTCCTCCTTAACCGGGCAGGCATCGGCGTCGATGTAAATTTCGATCATGATATTTATCCCTCAAGCGCCGGGCGGGTTCTCCGAACCCTTGGCTCGCCGCAGTGGCGTCGGCCCGCAGTCGCGGGCTTGGGGAACCATGTGACGCGGTAGGAGAATAGAGCTCCTGTCGCCATTTGAAACTTGACTTCCAGAGGCCCAACCAAGCGAACGGAGTGAGCGCCCGGCGACTGAGGGACCGAAACTCTAAGACTCATTCCCGCCGCCAGGTGGTGCCACCAGCGCCGTCTTCAAGGACGACCCCCTGCGCCGCCAGTTCATCACGGATACGGTCAGATTCGGCAAAGTCCTTGTCGGCGCGGGCCTGCGTGCGCTTGGTGATCAAATCCTCAATGGTGGCTTCGTCGAAACTGTCCGCACTTTCAGGCTGCCATTTGAACCAGTCCACGGGATCTTGTTGAAGAATTCCAAGGGCGCGACCGGCCCCAAGAAGTTTTTCCTTATACGGGGAAAATTCTTCAACCCATCCGCTATTTCCCATTGAAGAATTGAGTTCGTTTAAGATTGTGTGCAGATGAGAAATAGCACTTGGCGTATTTAAATCGTCAGAAAGTGCCTCCAAAACTTTTTCTGGCACTTTTGGTTCACCTTCAATTTTTGCTGCTGAAAGTTTTTGAATCGCTATGTAAAAACGATCCAGAATATGCTTCGCCTCCCTGATCCCATCCTTTGTAAAATCCATTGGCTGGCGGTAGTGGGTTTTGAGCAGCGCCAGTCTGATCGCCTCGCCGGGGAATTCTTCCAGCAGGTCGTGGACGGTGTAGAAGTTGCCGAGGCTTTTCGACATCTTCTCGCCTTCGCTCATCAGGTAGCCGTTGTGCATCCAAAGCCGAGCCATGTGCTCGGTGCCGTGGCTGCAACGGCTTTGCGCGATTTCGTTTTCGTGGTGTGGGAAAATCAAATCCTGGCCGCCGCCGTGAATGTCGAATTCTTCGCCCAGATACTTCTTGCTCATGGCCGAGCATTCCAAATGCCAGCCGGGACGGCCATAACCCCAGTCGCTTTCCCAACCGGGTTCAGTACCGCTAGAGGGCTTCCACAACACGAAATCGGCGGCGTCCTTCTTGTATGGCGCAACCTCAACCCGGGCACCGGCGACAATTTCATCGCGGGTATTGCCAGACAGCTTGCCGTAATCATCCCAGGAATTGGCCTCGAACAGTACGTGGCCGTCTTTTACGTAAGCGTGACCCTTTTCGATCAGGGTTTTGATCATCGCGATCATTTCAGGAATATGGTCCGTGGCGCGGGGTTCCTGATCCGGCTCAAGCGCATTCAGGGCCGCCATATCCTGATGAAAGACGGCGGCGGTGCCTTCGGTGAGGGTGCGGATATCGACACCGGTTTCGGCGGCCTTGGCGTTGATCTTGTCATCAACGTCGGTGATGTTGCGCACGTAGGTGACGTTCTCATAAAGGCTCTTGAGCAACTTGTAGAGGACATCAAAGACAACGACCGGGCGGGCGTTGCCGATATGGGCTAGGTCATAAACCGTCGGTCCGCACACATACATGCGGATATCGTCCTTGTCGATAGGCTCGAAAACTTCCTTCTGACGGGTCAGGGTATTGTGCAGTTTCAGTGTCAAGATTAGGAACCTTTGTTTACCTGATTGCCATGACCATGTGAACGCGCACCATGATTCTAATCTCACCGGGCATCACCGGTGCCCCGGCCCTGGCCGAACTGATGGCCATCATGCGTTGTTGCGGGAGCGGGCCACCGGCGGCGGCGTCCGTAATGGAGATCACCTGACCCAACTCAACCCCCGCGGCGGTGCTTAGTTGCGCCGCCTTGGCCAGGGCATCCTTGACCGCTTTTTTACGGGCTTCGGCCATCAGGGCGTCAGTATCGGCCAGAAAAAAGTGAATACCATCGAGCCTGTCAGCCCCGGCCTGCAACAGATCATCGATGACCTTTCCCAGGCTTTCCATGGCCCGCAACCGAACCAGGTTGTCGATGGCGGCCCGGTAACCGATCACCTTGGGTTCCTGCTGTTGGTTGTTCTGATTTCTTTGGTAGACCGGGTTCAGCGAAACAGAACCGGTTTGAATGTCTTTATCGGCAATGCCATGGGCGGAAAGTTTCTTTAACACCGCAGCAGCCTTGTTGGAGGCCGTGGTCATCGCCACTGCCGCGCTGGCCGCATTACCAATGACGGCGACGCGCAGCTCCACCGTATCGGGCTTTGCCGACACCTCGCCAACACCATCAATACTGATCGTGCGCTCAGCGGCCTGAACCGGTAAAGCGATCAGGACAACACAAAGGAACATCACATATTTAATTATTCTCACGGGCTTTCCCCCTTCAAGCGTTGCAACACCCGGTCACGACCGATCAGCGGCAGCAACAATTTCAGTTCCGGGCCATGGTCCAGGCCGGTTAACGCCAGGCGCAACGGCAGGAACAACTCCTTGCCCTTGCGGCCCGTTGCTTCCTTGACCGCGCCGGTCCAATCCTTCCATGTCGTTTGATCCCACCCGCCATCAGGAAGAAGGTCAATGGCGGCCTGTGCAAAACCGGAATCTTCGATCACCGGATCAATAGCCCCGAAACAAACCTTGTGCCACAGGGCGGCATCGTCGAAGCGTTCAAGATTGGGGCGAACCGCCTCCCAGAAAGCTGGGTCGGCCTGATCCAGTCCAAGAGCTTGCAAACGGAGTTCGGCTGCCGCGAAATCCGTGCCGTGCAACAAGGCAGCATTCAGTGTTTTCAAGTGATCCGGGTCGAACTTGGGGGTGCCGCGCCCAGTGTGACTGATATCGAAATCAGCGGCCAGATCGGCAAGACTGGCACGCGGCTCAATCGCGTCTGAGGTGCCGATGTGGGCGAGATAGCTGTTCAGAGCCATCGCCTCGACACCGTCCTCCCTAAGCGAAGAAACGGTCATCGAGCCCAGCCGTTTCGACAACCCCTTACCGCCAATATCCGTGAGCAATGGTGTGTGGGCGAAAACGGGTGGCTTCGCGCCCAGTGCTTCAAATATCTGGATTTGCACGGCGGTGTTGGCAACATGGTCCTCGCCGCGAATGACGTCGGTGACAGCCATGTCGATATCGTCAACGGCGGAAGGCAGCATGTACAGATAAGTACCATCGCCGCGCACCAGCACCGGGTCGCTCAGATTTTGACCGTGAAAGTGAACGGCCCCGCGGACAAGATCATCAAAGTTAATATCGGTGTGGTCGAGCTTGAAGCGCCAGTGGGGCTGGCGGCCTTCGGCTTCGTATGCTTGGCGTTGTTGATCGCTTAAATCGATCGCCGAACGATCATAGATCGGTGGCTTGCCACGGCCCATCAACCGCTTGCGTTTGTAATCCAGTTCTTCCGGCGTTTCGTAGCAGGCATAAACACGCCCCGATTGCTTCAGCAGTACGAGAGTTTCCCGGTAGCGCTCCATACGGGTCGATTGGCGTTCCAACTGATCCCACTGAAGGCCAAGCCAGGTCAGGTCATTTTCAATTGAGGCCGCAAATTCGGCGGTTGAGCGCTCCGTATCGGTGTCATCAAGGCGCAGGATAAACGTGCCGCCCTTGGCCCGGGCATGAAGCCAGTTGGCCAGGGCCATACGGACGTTGCCGACATGCAGGTTGCCGGTCGGGCTGGGCGCAAAACGAACGATGGTCATAATTGGCCCCCGGTAAATCCGTTGGTAATGGGATAGCGCCGATCACGCCCAAACGCGCGCGACGAAATTTTGACCCCCGGCGGGGCCTGACGACGCTTGTATTCAGCCCGGTCCAGCATCCGCCAGACCCTGTCGACAGTAGCCGGATCATGACCACGCCCGGCAATGTCATCAGCCGACAGCTCGGCTTCGATCAGGCCATGCAGGATATCATCGAGTTGGTCATAAGGCGGCAAGCTATCCTCGTCCTTTTGATCCGGTTTCAGCTCCGCAGAAGGCGGCTTGGAAATGACGCGGGCGCCCATGACCGGGCCTGCAGGCCCAAGCACGCCCGTGGGGACATTCTGGTTACGCCACTCTGACAGGGCGAAAACCGTCGTTTTGTATATATCCTTGAGCACCGAATAGCCCCCGCACATATCACCATAAAGGGTCGCATAACCGACCGACATTTCCGATTTGTTGCCGGTCGACAAAACCATGTTACCGAACTTGTTCGATAGCGCCATCAATGTAACGCCACGGGCGCGTGCCTGCAGGTTTTCCTCAGTGATGTCGGGACTTGTGTTCTTGAAGGAAGGCTCCAGCATCGTCTCAAACGCCGCCATTGCCGGTTCGATGGAGATACTGTCGAGGCGGCAGCCCAAAAGGGCAGCAATTTCGGCGGCATCATCAAGACTTTCCGTTGACGTATAGGGCGAGGGCATCATGACACAGTGGACCCGATCAGGACCGATAGCATCGACGGCGACAGCGGCGCTGAGGGCGCTGTCAATGCCGCCGGAAAGGCCGATCAGGATACCGGGGAAACCGTTTTTGTTAACGTAGTCGCGAAGCCCCAAGCAAATCGCCCGGTACATTTGTTCCAGATCACCGGGGTGTTCGAGTTCCCCCTGCCCCTCACATGCCCAACCCTCGGCGTCCTTGCGCCACATGGTTTCAACAACGCCTGAGTCCCATGAATTGGCGCGAACCACTATTTCACCGCCCCCGTCCATAATGAAACTGTCACCATCAAAAACCAGTTCATCCTGACCACCGACCAGATTGACATAAACCAGCGGCAGGCCGGTTTCGGAAATACGAACGCGGGCATAATCGAAACGGGCGGTTTTTTTCTCAATATCGAAAGGCGAGCCGTTAAGCACGATTAAAAGGTCGGCACCGGCTTTGGAAAGGGTGTCCGTAACCGCCTCAAACCACATGTCCTCGCAAATCATCACCCCCAGCTTGAGCTTGCCAAAGGGTATGGGTTGTTGCATATCGGCGACCTTGAAGACCCGTTTCTCATCGAACACCCCATAATTGGGCAGTTCGCGCTTGAAGCGGGCGGCGCTGATCTTGCCATTCTCGATCAACAGAACAGCGTTATAAAGGCGACCATCCTGTCGCCAGGGAGTACCCAGCAGAACAGCCGGGCCGCCGTCAGCTGTTTCTTTGGCAAAGACGTGGACATGCTGCTCCAGCGCATCCTGAAATGATGGTTTAAGGACCAGATCTTCGGGCGGATAACCACTGAGCACGAGTTCGCCTGTGACCAGCAAGTCAGCAGACCCGGCCTGGGCCCTTGCCGCGCGGACCAATTCCAGATTCCCCTCAAGGTCCCCGACAGTCGGGTTTAACTGGGCCATTGCGATGTTGAGTGTCTCGGTCATATTTATAATATATCCGTTTTGGTTGGCGGAGCCTACGGGCCAGCCTCATGCCTGTCAACGGGACGATGACCGCTTGCACTGACGGGCCTGATGGGGGAAAATTTACTTTCAAAATAAGGAAGATTTATGACCACCCAGGAAAGCAAAGCCAACCCCAGCGTCGATGAACGCGAAGTCTGCGAGAAAATCCTTATGGATGCCTTGAGTGGCCTGCTGGAAAGTATCGTTTCCAGCGGTTCCACCAGTGCCGAAGAATTACACACAGCAGGCGCAAATTACCTTGCAGGCGATGGCGAGACCTATCGCAAGGAGCTACGCGACCATATCCGCCAAAGCATCGTTCAGCATGAAAAGGAGTTGTGGGACCAGACCCGGAAACGCCCTTTCGATCGTATGCTGGTCAAGCGATTCTCGCATCTTTTTCCGTCCGAAGGCGAATTGGCCGATCATGACGGGCACCTGTCACGCAGAATTCTTCCCGGTTTCTTCACCGCCATCGAGATGATGACAGGGCCGGAGCTTTTCGAGCAATGCCAGCTTGCCTGTAAAGCCCTTGTGCGAGAGCGCAAGGAGGCACTCGGCGAGGACTTTCTATGGCGCGACTTCTATAATGAAGAAACCCCGAACGAACTTGTCAACGACGCTTTTGCCGTCATCGTTCCGCATTTCAACAATTTCGACAAACGCAGCCAATGGCTGCTGGACCTGATCAACAGCCATTTGGCGTCACCCGAAGATTACGCCTTCGAGGGCGCGTCGGTAAAAGACTGGCAAATGGACGATGCCGCTATGCAGCTTCTTCTGAACTCCCTGTTTTCAAATTTCCGAGAAAATCTGGCAATCCCCGAAGGCCGTGAAGCCATTGTTAATCGCTACGGTCTTAAGGCGAGCCGCGCCCTGGAGGATGTCCTTGCCCACCTTGAGGGTTAAAACTGGAAATTTGCAATCGGAACACGTAACCTGTTGACATCATGAGCAAACCGCCAGCCCCACCAACTGAACAAATCCACGTCGGAGAGGCCCGTCAGCCCGAACCGCAACGGGCCGAAATCTTCATGCCCGGAGCTGGCAACGCCTATGGCCCCGCAAGCCAGGGCGGGGTTACAACAGCGCAGGTGAAACCGGTAGCCAAACCTGCCGCAAAGCCAGTCGCCAAGAAAAGAACGGCATCGCAAATTGCCAGCGTTAAAGCCGACGTGAAACCGAAAGTGGCGGCCAAGACCGCAAAAAAGAATCCGCCCGTGCCGGGGCGCAAGATTCCGGCAAAAACCAAAAAGCGTGTGCCCTCGCCCGAGGAGCAAACCCAGGAACTGGCCCAGTCGGTCGTATCTTCGTTTACCAGCCGCCTGACTGAGGAAGCCAATGCCAAGGGTGGTTATTTGTCGGTCCAGGACCTGGAAGTCCTTAACAAGGAATTCGAGCAGAAGACGACCGAACTCAAAGCGACTTTGGATAAATCCTTCGAGAATTATGTCAGCGCCCGCGAAAAAGCGTCGTGGGACCAATCCCGCAAGTACCCGTTTGACCGGATGATCGTTAAGACCTTTTCCTACATGCTTGAAACCGACAGCCGCAAACTCCGGCGTTCTGATTCGGTCTCCCGGCGGATTTTGCCGGGATTTTTCATGGCCCTGTCAATGATCCTGGGGCCCGATCAGATGGAAGCCTATCAGGGCAAATGCCGGGCCGTGGTCCAGCTGGTCAAGAAAGCCTACGGCAACAAGTTCGAGTGGGAGGACATCTACGAAAGTGATGACGCCCGCGCCATCGTCATCGACGCCCTGATCGACATTGCTCACAGTTTCGATGATATCGATAAACGCTCCGGATGGTTTATCGACATGGTCAATTCCCACCTGCCGCCAGCCGACGACAACACCACCCAGACCGAAGCCGAATGGACGTTCACGACCGAAGGCTTCAAACAATTCATCAAGGCGCTTCTGTCGGACCTGAGCGAAGCGCTTGAAAGTGAAGGCGGTCGATTGCTAATCACCCGTCGCCACGGCGTCGATGAGACCGTCGAATTGGTCGCTCTAATGAAAAGCCTGAACATCGGCCTGAAAGGCCTTTAGATTTTAAGCCCCTGATGCCATACGCGTACTCTTGTCCGCGCGGTCTTCTTTCAGGGTTTCGGCGATCAGAAAGGCCAGTTCCAGCGATTGCTTGGCGTTCAGGCGCGGGTCACAGTGGGTGTGATAGCGCGAACCCAGATCCGCTTCCGTAATGGCCTGATCCCCGCCAACGCATTCGGTGACGTTCTGGCCGGTCATTTCAAAATGAACGCCGCCAGCGTGACTGCCTTCCCCTTTATGAACGGCGAAAAAGCCGCGAACTTCTTCAAGGATCGTATCAACAGGACGGGTTTTAAAACCGTTTGAGCTTTTGATCGTATTGGCGTGCATGGGATCACAAGCCCAGACCACTGTGCGTCCTTCACGTTGAACAGCCTGAATCAGGGGTGGTAGTTCGTTTTCAACCTTGTCTGCACCCATCCGCACGATCAGGGTCAGGCGACCGGCCTCGTCTTGCGGGTTAAGCAGATCGATCAGTTTAATCAACTCGTCGGCATCCATGGTCGGGCCAACCTTGACTCCGACAGGGTTTGCAACGCCGCGCAAAAATTCAATATGAGCCCCATCCAGCTGGCGGGTCCGGTCACCAATCCACAGCATGTGGGCGGAGGTGTCATACCAGTCACCCGACGTACTATCGACACGGGTCATGGCCTGTTCGTAATTCAGTAACAGGGCCTCGTGGGAGGTGAAAAAATCAGTCTCGCGGATTTGTGGCGTTGTCTTGGAGGTCACACCACAGGCAGCCATGAAGGCCAGGGTTTCATCAAGACGATTTGCCAGATCGCGATAGCGTTCGCCTGACTCACTGTCGGCGACGAAGCCCAGATTCCACTGATGAACCTTGTGCAAATCCGCATAACCGCCCTGGGCAAAGGCGCGCAGCAGGTTCAACGTTGCCGCCGCCTGATTATAGCCGCGTTCAAGACGCTCGGGGGCAGGAATGCGCGCTTCGGAGGTAAAGTCCATACCATTGACCATATCGCCACGGTAACTGGGCAGGGTCACACCATCGATTGTTTCGTTGTCATCAGAACGCGGTTTGGCGAACTGGCCAGCCATGCGGCCAACTTTAACGACAGGGCAAGCGGCACCGTAGGTCAGCACCACCGCCATCTGCAACAACACCCGGAAGGTGTCACGAATGTTATCGGGATGAAATTCGGCAAAGCTTTCGGCGCAATCACCGCCCTGCAATAAAAACGCCTTGCCCGTAGCCGCATCAGCCAGCACACGCTTGAGCTTGCGGGCTTCACCAGCGAACACCAAAGGCGGATAGGCGCGCAGACGTCCCTCGATAGCATCAAGGGCTTCACCGTCCGGGTAGGTCGGCATTTGCAAGGCGGTTTTCGCACGCCAGCTGTCGGGCGACCACGTTTTGGTCATAACTCAATCCCCTTTAATCAAAATCGGATCAAGGCTATAGCCCCTAAGGGAAAATATCTCAAGTTATCCTTCAAGATGGAAGCCCGGGGTTGAACGCGAAATGTCCTGCTCTTCTTCGGTCATATCAGCCGGGACATCGCCAAACAACGGCGTGCTTAAATAGCGCTCGCCCGTATCTGGTAACATGCACAGAATGTTCGAGCCAGGGGCCGCGTCCTCGCAAACTTTCAGGGCACCTGCCAAAGTCGCGCCGGAACTAATACCGACAAAGATGCCTTCTTCTAATGCCAGCTGTTGGCTGCAACGGATAGCATCGGCCCCGGCGATTGTCAGCACACGATCAATGACACCCGTATCGACGGCATCGCCGGTCAGTTTGGGGATGAAATCCGGACTCCAACCCTGCATGGGGTGGGGTTTAAATGCCGGGTGGCTTGCCGCCGGTGTGTGATCGGCATTTCTTTCCTGGGCCGTGCCACTGGTTAACATCGCGGCGTCCTCAGGCTCGCAGACGACGATTTTTGTAGCCGGGCTTTCTTCTGCCAATACCCGTGCAACCCCCTTTAGGGTGCCGCCGGTACCAAAGCCCGTGACCCAGTAATCAAGATTTTCACCTTCAAAATCATTGATAATTTCCCGCGCCGTGGTTCGGGTGTGCATATCGGGATTGGATTCATTTTCAAACTGGCTGGTCAGGAACCAGTCGTTGGCCTTGGCCAGTTCCTGTGCTTTGGCGACCATGCCTGTGCCTTTGGCGGGGGCTGGTGTCAGCACCACTTTAGCACCCAGAAAACGCATCAGTTTGCGACGCTCGACACTGAAACTTTCCGCCATGGTGACAACCAGCGGGTAGCCCTTCTGGGCACAGACCATGGCCAGGCCGATGCCTGTATTGCCGCTGGTCGCCTCGATCACCGTCTGGCCGGGTTTCAGGGCACCCGATTTTTCGGCATCCTCGATAACACCCAATGCCAGGCGATCCTTCACCGAACCCATAGGATTAAAGGCCTCGATTTTAACAAAAAGATTAATCCCCGCCGGGGCTAGTTTTCCGATGCGAACAACCGGCGTATTGCCGACGGTTCCCAGAATATTTTCATATATACCGCTCATGATTTATCCCTCCCTTATGATTTAGAAATCAGCGCTGTCGCCGGGTTGCATGATCTTGATGCCGGCAGTTCCGCCAAGTTCAGCCTTAACGTCTGCCTCTGCGGACAGGATCGGCCATGTTCCGTAGTGCATGGGTATCACCACATCAGCCTTGAAATATTTCTTGATTGCCAAAGCCGCAATCCCGGGATCCTGATTGTAAGGCCCGCCACCCGCCTGCAACAGAACGATGTTGGGCGAGAAGATTTCATCAATCAGCGCCATGTCACCGAAAATCCATGTATCGCCAGTATCATAGAGCGAACGCCCGTCAGCGAACTGGACAACATAACCCAGGGGTCTGCCGCCGGGGCTGCTGGAATGCATCGCCGGAACCAGATTCACGGTCACATCGCCAACCTTGAACTTGCCACCGGGATTACCTCCCATAGCCGCCCCTTCGGGCAAGTTAAGGCTTTTCAAATGATCAAACACACCGATAACCTTGGCCCCGGAGGCCGCAGCGATGGCTTCTGCGTCACCAACATGATCACCGTGGGAATGGGTCAGCAGGATTGCATCAGGCTTGTACCTGGACAAATCCTTGAATTTTTCAGGTGTCTTCGGGTTGTTCTTGATGAAGGGATCAAACAGCAGCGTCGTTCCCCCCGGCGACGTTACCTGAAAGGCGGCATGGCCAAGCCAGGTGACATGAATTTTTCCGTCCGATGCCAGTGTCGAAGAAGGCGCAGCAAACAGAAAAACAAACCAGACCGCCGCAAAAAATGCGCAGCCAAGGCGTGAGAACTTTGTCATTATTTCCTCCCCGTATTAAGGTTTCAGCCTAAAAATCTTTATTCTTTGCGCTTAAACGTACCCTATTTTTTCCCTGTATTGGAATAATTCCATTTATCAGGCAGATGGGCCCTCATGATCGGGGCGCTTTTCACGCATGGTGACAAATTCTTCCGCCGCCGAGGGGTGAATCCCGACGGTGGCGTCAAACTGCGCCTTGGTCGCACCGCACTTAATGGCGATACCCAGTCCCTGAATGATTTCCGGTGCGTCCAGACCCATCATGTGGCAACCGATGACGACATCGCTGCCAGCATCAACGATCAGTTTCATGAAGGTTTGCTCATCACGACCCGAAAGGGTGTACTTCATTGGCCGGAAACGCGACACATAGACATCGATGTCGCCGTATTGCTCGCGGGCTTGCTGCTCGGTTAGACCAACCGTGCCAATGGGCGGGCTGGAGAACACGGCGGTCGGGATATTGCCGTGATCGACTGCGGTCGGATTGTCTTTGAAAACCGTCTCAACGAATGCCACCCCTTCGGCGATGGCGACAGGAGTCAGGTTGGCCCGGTCGGTAACATCACCAACAGCCCAAATGCTGTCGACAGCGGTTGACGAGAAGGCATCGACGACGACGGCGCCTTTTTTGTTCAATTCAACGCCGACCTCTTCCAGGCCGAGGCCCGCTGTATTGGGGGTACGCCCGGTGGCGTACATGACCAAATCGGTTTCGATGATTTCACCACCGGCGAGCCTTAGGGAATACAAATCATCCTGTTTCTCAATACTGCGGATAACGGACTCGGTCTTAACGGTAATACCGCGTTTTTCCATCTCGTCGGCCAGACACATACGGATATCATCATCGAAACCACGCAGGATCGTATCGGCGCGCAACACCAGCGTCACATCTACGCCCAGGCTATTAAAGATACCGGCAAATTCGACGGCAATATATCCGGCCCCGACGATGACAATACGTTTGGGAAGTTGTTTCAGGTCCAGGGCCTCGTTGGAACTGATGACGTGTTCAATACCGGGAACTTCCGGTGTTGATGGCCAGCCGCCAACGGCGACCAAAATATTTTTGGCACTGTAGCTTTTTCCCGCAACCTCGATGGAATGTTCACCGGTGATCACAGCCCGCCCGTCAATCAGGTCAACCTTGTTCTCTCCCAGAATACGCAAGTAGACGTTGTTTAAACGATCAAGCTCCTTGTCCTTGGCGGCAATCAGCCTAGGCCAGTCGAACCCAGGTTCGGAAACGTTCCAGCCGTAACCGGCGGCATCTTCAAAGTCGTCGGCAAAGTGCCCGGCATAAACCAGTAATTTCTTTGGCACGCAGCCCCGAAGCACACAGGTGCCGCCGACCCGACTTTCTTCCACCACCGCCACCCGGGCACCTGTTTGCGCGGCCAGGCGTGACGCGCGCACACCACCCGAACCGGCGCCAATGGTGATCAGATCGTAATCGAATTGGGGTAAATTCAATTTTAGTCTCCTGTCTTACATGCCGCCCAGGCACATATATTTGATCTCTACATATTCCTCGATGCCATATTTTGAGCCTTCGCGGCCAATGCCGGATTCCTTGACCCCGCCGAAGGGCGCGACCTCGCTTGAAATGATCCCTTCGTTGGCACCGACGATGCCGTACTCCAGTGCTTCGGATACACGCCAGACACGACCGATATCACGGCTGTAAAAATATGCCGCCAGCCCGAAGGGGGTATCGTTGGCCATGGCGACCGCCTCGGCTTCCGTTTTAAAACGGTAGAGGGGCGCTACGGGTCCAAAAATTTCCTCGTTGGCCATGCGCATACCGGGATCAATGTCCGTCAGAACAGTCGGTTCATAGAAAGTCGCGCCCAGATCGCTGCGCTTGCCGCCCAGAACCACTTTGGCTCCCTTCTCAACAGCGTCAGCAACCAGGCCCTCGACCTTCTCAAGAGCCTTCTCGTTAATCAACGGCCCCTGGGTCGCATTAGATGTCAGGCCCGGACCAACGCTCAGCTTGGCAACAGCGGCGACCAGCTTTTCGGCGAATTCATCATAGATACTGTCCTGAACCAAAATACGGTTAGCGCAAACACAGGTCTGTCCGGTGTTGCGATACTTCGACGCCATCACTCCGGTGATGGCGGCGTTGATATCGGCATCATCGAAAATGATAAACGGTGCGTTACCGCCAAGTTCCATGGAGACTTTCTTGACCGTATCGGCGCACTGTTTCATCAGCAACTTGCCAACCGGTGTCGAGCCTGTGAACGACAGTTTTCGGACCACAGGATTAGACGTCAACTCGCCGCCAATATCGGCCGGAACACCGCTGATAATATTGATAATCCCGGCAGGGATACCCGCCCGTTCGGCCAATTCGGCCAGGGCAAAGGCTGAATACGGCGTGTCCTCGGCAGGTTTGATGACAACCGGACAGCCTGCCGCCAGGGCGGGAGCGCATTTTCGGGTAATCATCGCAGTCGGAAAATTCCACGGCGTGATCGAGGCGACAACCCCGATCGGTTGCTTGATAACGACGATGCGCCGGTCGTTTGACGGGGCCGGGATGGTGTCCCCGTAAACGCGCTTGGCTTCTTCGGCGAACCATTCAACGAAGGACGCTCCGTAGACAATTTCAGCCATCGCCTCAGCCAGGGGTTTGCCCATTTCCGCCGTCATGATCATCGCCAGATCGGACTGGTTCTCAAGGATCAATTCGTACCAGCGACGCAAAATGGCTGATCTTTCCTTGGCCGTTTTGCCTGCCCATGCCGGCATCGCAGCCTGGGCGGCGTCAATGGCGCGGGCTGTTTCGCTGGCCCCCATTTTGGGAACCGCCCCCAGCACGGAGCCATCGGCGGGGTTCAGGACATCAAAGGTCGCCCCGTCATCGGCATCGGCCCATTGGCCGCCTAAGTAACATTGTTGCCTGAACAGACTGGAATCATTGAGTTGCATGGATGATCTCGCTTGTTTTTGAAGAGCCGGAGTATAGTCAGTGGAATATGGTGAGTGAACCACCTTTCCGCCAGTCGGAATTGCTGGATTGCCAACCCAGACACCCCATATGATGATGTGAGAGTAATCCATTAACCACCCGGGGAGGACAAACCATGGCCGGAGACAAAATCTCGGTAACCTTTGAAATTCAGCCTGACGCTGAAAAAATGCTGGAATACGCGGCGACCCAATACGGCCTTCCCAGTAAAGATAAGGCTTTGCGTTGCCTGCTTGATTATCTGGCCAAGGACGCCAACTGGAATCAGATATTCACCCTGATCCGCTGCACCCGCTGTAAAGACAGCAGCGGCTGGAAGCCACCGGAATAACTTTACGCCCTTGACCTTACCGTTGCTGGAAGCCTGAGAATTCACATTCACTCAAGGATTTTCATGATCATGGCCGGAAAAACAAATATCATCATAATCGGGGTTATCATCGTCGTTGTCGGCGTCATCGGCAGCGCTTACGTCAATGTCTTGGGTGTCAGCGAGGAAACACAGGCAATCGACTGGGCTGATCCGGGCAACAAGGAACTGGTTACACGCGGAGCGGTAATTTACGACGAGGTGTGCGGAACCTGTCACGGCAACAACCTGCAAGGCCAGCCCGACTGGCGGACCAAAACAGAAGACGGCATGTTACCCGCCCCACCCCATGACGCCAGCGGCCATACCTGGCACCACCCGGATCAACTGCTGTTCGAGATTACCAAATTCGGTGGTCAGAAAAACGCCCCCGAAGGATTCATCAGCGCCATGCCCGAATTCGGCGATATTTTAAACGATGAAGAGATATGGGCCTCGCTGGCATACATCAAAAGCCGCTGGCCCGAAAACATCCGCAAACGCCACGCCCAAATGTCCGAACGGATGAAGGTGAACTAGATCAAACTGCATTAAAGTGAAGCTACTTTAATGCAGATAATTTTGATCGTTTTCTAAATATATCGAGCAACTAATCTGCGTTTAATTAAACGCAGGTTGCTCTAGGCTTTATCGTCGAAGATTCTTCGGGCGATCCTGAGAAGGTGTTCGACCTTCTCGCAACGACAATCACACTTTAAGGGATATTTCAGATCGATTGTATGAAGAGCCTTCCGCTCGTCCGTACAGGGCTCGCAGAACCCTTGCCGCACATCGTGCAGCAACAATTTCGCATCTTTTTTGTAGTCGTGATCCGAATATAACGTTTCACTCAACAGTCACGCTCTTTGCCAGGTTTCGGGGCTGGTCCACATCCGTACCTTTGATAACGGCGGTATGGTAGGCCAACAACTGTACGGGAATAGCGTACAGGATAGGTGTTACGAAATCCTCAACAACAGGCAATGCGACTGTCGCGGCCGCCAATTTACCCAAGTCCTTGACCCCTTCGGTGTCGCTCATGAAGATAACCCGCCCGCCCCGGGCAATCACTTCCTGCATGTTTGAGGCGGTTTTTTCAAACAGGTTGTCTTTAGGAGCGATGACGATGACCGGGACGTTGTCGTCAATCAGGGCAATAGGGCCATGCTTCATTTCTCCGGCGGCGTAACCTTCGGCGTGGATATAGGAAATCTCTTTCAGCTTTAAGGCGCCTTCCAGAGCAATCGGATAACTGACGCCGCGGCCAAGGTAAAGAACGTCGCGGGCCTCGGCGACTTCCTGGGCCAGTTCGCGCAGGGCCTCGTCATGATTGAGCACTTCCGCCGCCCGGGCCGGGACCTCCGCCAAAGCCCCGGTCAAGTTGGCAGCGCTGTTATGATCCATGGTTCCCCTGGCGCGGCCAAGGGCGATGGTCAGGCAGGCCAGAACCGTAAGCTGGGTGGTGAACGCCTTGGTCGAGGCGACGCCCACTTCAGGCCCGGCGTAGGTTTGCAAAACGGCGTCTGATTCCCGGGCGATGGTGCTTTCGGGAACATTAACGATAGAGAGAATTTTCTGGTTCTGGCTGCGCGCGTAACGCAATGCCGCCAGGGTGTCCATGGTCTCGCCCGACTGGGAAATGAACAACGCCAGGCCGTTTTCGGGCATGGCAGCAGCGCGGTAACGAAATTCTGAGGCAACATCGACCTCGACCGGCATGCGGACCAGACTTTCAATCCAGTACTTGGCGACCATGGCGGCGTATGACGACGTTCCGCAGGCGATGATCGTCACCTTGCTAAGACTGGCAAGATCAATATCGATGTCGCCAAGCGACACTTCCCGACTGGCCGGATTGACATAAGAATGCAGCGTATCGCCAATGACCTGCGGTTGCTCGTAGATTTCCTTGAGCATGAAGTGGCGGTAGCCGCCCTTGCCGACGGTCGCACCGGACAGTTCTGTTAGTCGCACAAGACGTTCAATTTCCTGATCGTCTTCATCAAAAACTGTCGCCCCCTGGCCGGTTATGATCGCCCAGTCACCATCTTCCAGATACATGATTTTTTTGGTCAGGTGGGCCAGCGCCAGGGCGTCACTGCCCAAGAACATTTCACCCTCGCCAAAACCGATGGCCAGCGGTGAGCCACGACGTGCCGCGATCATCAAATCTTCTTCGCCCGCAAACAGGATGCCCAACGAGAACGCCCCGCGCAGCCGCTTCAATGATTTTGCCGTGGCTTCCCTGGGGCTGTCGCCCCTATCAAGATAGGCCGTGATCAGGTGGGCGACGACTTCCGTATCGGTTTCCGACGCCAACACCGCACCCGCAGCCATCACTTCGTCTTTAAGCTCCTGAAAGTTTTCAATGATGCCGTTGTGGACAATCACCACTTTGTCGGTGGCATGGGGATGGGCGTTTTCTTCATTCGGAATCCCGTGGGTCGCCCAACGGGTATGGCCGATGCCGGTGCAACCACTCAAGGGTTCATCCTGCAAACGTCCCGCAAGATTGACCAGCTTGCCTTCAGCGCGACGGCGTTCAATTCCGTTCTCATTCAGGGTCGCAATGCCAGCCGAATCATAGCCCCGGTATTCCAGTCGTTTTAGGCCATCGAGCAACAACGGAGCCGCCTCGCCTTTTCCGATAATGCCGATAATGCCGCACATTATTTTTTCTTCTTTGCTTTTTCGGCGCTTTTGCGCTCGCGGTTGGCTTTGGCCCAGCCATCGACTTGCCGATAGTTGGCACGGGTAACGCCAAGTGCGTCCGCGTCAACGTCCTTGCTGAGCGTTGATCCGGCCCCGACCACCGCACCCTCGCCAATCGTCACAGGCGCCACCAGGGCGGTGTTGGAACCAATAAACGCGCCCTTGCCAATAACGGTTTTCGACTTGAAAAAACCATCGTAATTGCAGGTGATGGTGCCGGCGCCGATGTTGGCTCCGGCGCCGACTTCCGCATCACCGATATAGGACAGGTGCGAGATCTTGGCCGCGGGTTCTATTACCGCATTTTTTATTTCAACAAAATTGCCAACCTTAGCGCCTTCGCCAAGGTTGGTCCCCGGGCGCAACCTGGCGAACGGACCAACGCTGGCCTTGGGGTTAACGGTTGCCCCTTCAAGGTGACTAAAAGCATTGATCGTCGCACCCTCGCCAACGCTGACACCCGGCCCGAAAAACACATTCGGGCCGATCGAAACATCAGAGCCAATGACTGTATCGTAGCTTAGAAATACGGTTGTCGGATCGGTCATGGTGACGCCATCCGACATTGCTTCAAAACGCAGGCGATCCTGCAAAATAGCTTCGGCTTCGGCCAGATCGGCACGACTGTCGATGCCGATCAACTCATCCGGGTCGCCTTCCCACACGACGCATGTCAGTCCGTCGGCGCGGGCAAGGCCAATAATGTCGGTCAGGTAATATTCACCCTTGGCGTTGTCGTTGCCAACACGCTCAAGCAGGCTCCACAACACCGTGCCGTCTATGGACATGACCCCGGAATTGCAAAGATCAATTTCAAGTTGCGCGTCGGTGGCGTCCTTGGCTTCGACAATAGCCTCAAGGTTTCCATCTTCACCAACAATCAAGCGGCCATAGAGACCCGGATCATCGGGCCTGAAGCCGAGCACCGCAACAGCCGCGTCCTGAGCGCGCACATCAAGAAGATGCTCCAGTGTCGATAAGGTGATCAAGGGGTCGGCCCCGAAGATCACCAGCACGTCACCATCAAAATCACCGATTGTTTCGCGCGCCGCCAAAACCGCGTGCGCCGTGCCCAAGCGTTCGGACTGGACCGCTGTCGGGAATGGTGAAACAGCCTCTGACACCGAATCCATGAAATCGCCAACGACGACACAGACATTTTCAGGATCGAGTCCCTCGACAGTTTCCATCAGGTGGCTGATCATCGGTCGCCCCGCCAAAGGGTGCATGACCTTAGGCAGTTTTGACTTCATACGGGTGCCAAGTCCTGCGGCCAGCACGATAACGGCGATTTTTGAAGTGGTCATCGGAATAGATTTGCCCTAAAAAGCGTTTCCTTGGTGGGGAACTTGCCACATGGCGGGAATCCCGCCAAGTCAAAGATTGTTACGGAGTTTTGCAATGAATAAGAAGAGCCCCCTGAAAGCTGTCCTGTTTGATCTGGATGGAACCCTGATTGACAGTGCCCCGGATCTGCACAGCGCCGCCAATAAGCTGCTGGCGGAAGAAAATCGCCGTCCGGTCAGCCTTTCGGAATTGACCAATATGATCGGCGACGGGGTTCCTAAACTGGTTGAGCGTGCTTTTGAGGCGACGGGTGAACCGGTACCTGCTGGCGGCCTTGAGGCCCTTGCGAAGCGTTACCTTGAGTTTTACGAACCCCACTGCGCTGATTTGACCACAGCCTTTCCCGGCACCATCGACTGCCTGAGGGCATTAAAGGGAGACGGCTACGCCCTCGCCGTTTGCACCAACAAGCCTTATGTGGCGACCCTGGAAATTCTTGCCCCCCTGGGCCTTTCGGAATTCTTTGACGTGATCATCGGTGGCGATACCCTGCCCGGCATCAAAAAACCCGATCCACGCCATTTGCTGGCGGCGCTCGATAAATTGGGCCTGACACCTGACCAGGCGATCATGATCGGCGACAACGCAAATGACGTAAACGCCGCCAAAGGTGCTGGCATCCCGGTTATTGTTTGTCGCTTCGGCTACACAAAAGGAGCCGCGGAAAATTTGGGCGGTGATCTGATTATCGATCATTTCGACGACCTGGCCCACACCATCAACGACTTTGCTTGCGCTTGACAATCAGCGCCCGGCGACCCTATATCTCGGCTTCCTTGGGAATATCTAAGGGCGCGTAGCTCAGCGGGAGAGCACTCGCTTCACACGCGAGGGGTCACTGGTTCAATCCCAGTCGTGCCCACCAAAGAACCCAGACCTAAAGTCTGGGCTTTTTTTGTGGATAAGCACGACTGAATCATATGAAAGCAAGCCGCAAAAGCGGCTTGGCGCGTGCCCACCAAAATCTCATTTTTATTGACGCAGACGCGTTGAGGGGAAGGTTAGCCTCACCTTTGTCCCTTCGCCGGGCGTGCTTGAAATTTCCATACTGCCATCATGCATTTCAACCAGGGATTTGGTTATGGGCAAGCCAAGGCCGGTGCCTTCGTTATTTCTGATCAAGCTCTGATCGACCTGACCAAATTGTGTCAAGGCGATGGAAATATCTTCATCGGTCATACCGATGCCCGTATCGGCAACAGATACAAGCAGATCGCCCTTGTCATTCAGACCACTTTCGATGGTGATAGAGCCACCTTCCGGGGTGAACTTGATGGAATTTGTCAGCAAGTTGAGGATGATTTGCTTGATCCGTCGCTCATCAATAAAAAGTGGCGGAATGGCATTTGGAACTTTTAGGTAAATGCAGACGCCAGCAGCGGCAGCTCTTTGTTCAACAAGCCTCTGACAGGCCGAAATGATATCCTCAATGTCGACCGCAACTTCATCAACTGACAGCTCGCCAGCTTCAATTGCGGATACATCAAGAATATCATCGATCAGCTGCAACAGATGTTTGCCCGAACCGTAAATAAGGTCGACATATTCCTCGTACTTGGGATTATCAATAGCCCCGAATATCTGCGTTTTCATGGCGTCGCTAAAACCGATAATGGCGTTAAGCGGTGTCCGTAATTCATGGCTCATAGAACCCAGGAAAAGCGATTTGACCCGATTTGCCGCTTCGGCAGCGTCGCGGGTTTTAATAAGGTCCCGGGTTTGCTCATCGACCAGTTGTTGAAGCTGGTCACGGTGATTGGCAAGTTCTTCTTCCAGACGTAGCCGTTTGGATATATTGCGCCACACCACATGTATGAGTTTGCGTTCCTGAAATGGTATCGCCGTTAACAATACTTCGACGGGGAAGTCCTCGCCGTTGGCGCGGGTGTGTATCCAGACAAAGCGGTGACTCCCCGAAGCCATGGCAATGGAAATCATTTCGTTGGCTTTATCAAAGGAATTCTGACCATCGGGCTGGTGAGACGGGGATAACTGCGAGGGGTGCGTTTGAAGCATTTCTTCCCGGTTCGCATAGCCCATCATTTTCAGGACAGCATCATTGCAATCAACGAATTTCTCATGATCAATAATCAGCATGGCATCAGCCGAATGCTCGAAAAGAATTTGATATTGATCGCGCTTGAATTCCGTCATCGGGTATGCGCCACCTTTTTGAAAAAGGATATGCAGCCTTTTGTCATTGTAACGCCCAACGCCAAAAACAGGAAGCGGCCAGTCGTTCAACAAATAGCGATCTTCAACGCCCTAGAACAAGCGTTCGCCAGCCCTTGATATGATAAGACCTAACCAGCCGAAACCCTTGGCGATAGTAGGCGGCGTAAACACGATTGGCATCGATTTCCAGAAAGCCGCCCAAAATGACTATGCCGCCACCCATGGCACGACTTCTTGACCTCGCACCGACGGCCTTGGCCATTTTACAAAGAGGGTTGGCGAGAATATTCGAGACAATCAAATCGTAAGGCCCGTTTTGCTTGACCAGGGCTGAGTGATACCCGTTGGAGCGCGAAATCCGCACCAGCGGCCCAACACCGTTGCGGCGGCTGTTTTCGTGCGCCACCAGTACGGCGTTGGTTTCCAGGTCCATCCCATGGACGTGCACCCGCCAGGCCTTGGCAATGGCGATGGAAAGAATGCCCGATCCACAACCCATATCCAGTGGATTGATAACGTTTTGCCGCCCGACAAGATCACTGAGCGCCAGCAGGCAGCCCATGGTCGTGGCGTGTTCACCCGAACCAAAGGCCCGGCCGGGATTAAGACAGATCGGAATACGGGCTTGCGGAATATCCATATCGTAATGTGTGCCATAGATAAAAAACCGGCCCGCATTGGTCGGTGGGAACATCCGCAAACTTTCAGCAACCCAGTCGCGGGGAGCCACCGGGATCACCGTCACTTCGGGAACGGGAATGGAAAATTCACCAGCGACGACGCTCATGGCCACAGCCAAGGCAGCCCCTTCGGGCTTGCGCTCTGTGAAGCCTTCGATGCGCCATTCACCTTCGCTGTCGGTGGCGAACCAGGAAATCGACTCACAGAACGGATCAAGGGCTTCTTCAAAAGCGTTGACGCTTAGCGCCGTAGCGGCGACTTCGATACGCCAAAGAGCATCCGGTTTATTGTTCATCTGGCAAGAGCCGATCACGCTTAAACAGAATCATTACTTGATTCCGTTTAAGCGTGTGAATCGGCTCGCTCCTTAAAGAATCGATCAGTTTTTCACGTTTCGTTCGAACACAACGTGTTCAAACTTAACGTGAACTGATCTAGGTATGGGGGAGCGCGCCTTGCGGCGTCAACAAAAATTCGGCGCTTACGCCATCGGGCAACATCTTTTATCCGACTTCAGTCGTAATGCCGCACGTTCCACGCATTCAATTGGCGGGCAAGTTCCAAATATAGATCTTCTTTATGATTCCTTAAGTGGAGCGACAGAGACAAAGTACGTAAGCGGCCCTCAAGGCAATGCGCACATTTCATCGGGCTTGTTGGCCCGCCCCAGACGCAAACATCAACACATAACCCGGATTCAGTTCGCGTCTGAGTCCATATTTCCACGGCCTTTTCCCATGCTTCTAAAGAAAGCAAATCGATGATTCTTTGGTCCATAGGCAAAAGAAGCTAAATTACAAATATAGGTTTAGTTTCTACATAGAAACGCTACCTGTTAAAAATTAGCTCTGCAACCTATACATTTGCATAGGTTGTATTGCACGACGACTCATTCTAGTCATGAATAGAAAAAGAGAGGCTGGTGGAAAGAAAGCAGATTATGAACCGGTTTTTCTCATCACTAAAGCAGGCGAAAGATGTGGAAGAGATCAGCCAGCTCACCGCCAGATTTCTCTCTCGTATTTCCGACAAGCTAAACAAGCATATGGTCTGGATGGTCGATAGTTCAGGAAAAAGAACTGCGGTGCACGGCGAGGGTAATAATCAGGGGTTCAAGGAAAGCCCGCAAAACCTGCCCGTCACAAACCATTTATGGATGCTTGTTGAACCGCCAGAGAGCAACACCGAAGCACCGAAATATCCATCCCTGGCGCATTCCCGAAAAAACGAACACAGGAATTCACAGCAAGCCGTCGCCGCCTGTATTGTCTACGCCCACACCTGCATCATATCCTTAAAGCAGAGAGAAAGAGCGTTAAAGGCGGGGATATCGCCTCGGGAACGCGAAACCCTGTTGCTATTAGCGCGGGGTTTTCGAAGTGACAAAATTGCCCATCGCATGGGGATCAAACGGGTCACCGTAAACCTGCATATTTCTAATGCCCGGCGCAAACTGGCCTCTACAACCCGCGAACAGGCCGTCGCGCAAGCGGTTCACATGGGCATTATTTCACCCAGGTAAAAAAATCAGCCGGCGATCAGGCGACGCTTCGGGTGCGCGGGGGAGCGGAACTGGGTATGAAATCGCCATATTTGTCGACAGGTTCGTTCTCGCGTTTTTGCTTCGCGCCCTTTTCGAGTTTACGCAAGGTTTCCTGGCTGCTTTGGCGGGCCCGTCTTAGTTCCTGAACTTCCTGTTTCAGGGAAGCCAGTTGTCCGTCCTTGTTATCCAGATCAACACGGATCTGCTTAACGTAAGATTTCAGAAATTCTTCGTTCTGGCCATTAATTCGGCGCAAAGCCTCAGCACTGACCACAACAGCTGAAATCGCCAACAACAATGCCGCAACGGATAAAAATAAAGCCATTCTGGCCCTCCTTCGTTCAAGAAGTCAGGCTAATGGCCGTTTCTCAACAAATAGTTAAAAAGTCAGGTTTGCTCGACAAAACCCGCCATTACCTTCTTTGTTCCAGCTTTCTCGAAGGCAATTTCCAGTTTGTCGCTATCAATAGACAGTATTTTGCCGTAGCCGAACTTCTGGTGAAAGACCCGCTGTCCGAGTTCCAGAAATTCAGCATCCTCACCACCGCCACTGCTTTTAGGGCCGGCCCAGCGCCCCGGTTGCTCGGAAAAACCGGTGCGGCGACTGCGCTGACGGGGCACATCCAGAAAATTACCAGACTCACCCCCAGTACCATACAGTCCCTGATCAGCCGATTGCTCGACGTTATCGGGTGGCAATTCATCGATAAAGCGTGACGGAATGGCCGATTGCCAGTTGCCATAGATGCGCCGATTGGCAGCAAAACTGATCATGGCGCGTTTTCGGGCCCGGGTTAGACCGACGTAAGCAAGCCGACGTTCTTCCTCCAGTGCCGAAGAACCACCTTCGTCCAATGCCCGCTGATGGGGGAACAGGCCCTCCTCCCATCCAGGCAGGAAGACGGTGTCGAATTCAAGCCCTTTGGCACCATGAAGGGTCATTAGGGTGAGTTTATCTTCAGCTGTCGTCGCTTCGTTTTCCATAACCAGCGACACATGTTCAAGAAAGCCTTGCAGATTCTCGAAATCCTCCATGGCGGTGAGCAGTTCTTTCAAGTTCTCAAGTCGTCCCGGCGCTTCGGGGGCTTTGCTCATTTTCCACATGACGGTGTAGCCGGATTCGTCCAGCACCTGCCGGGTCAGGTCCACATGATTGACCTCTGCGGCGAGGGTGCGCCAACGGCTGAAATCATTGAGCAGTTCCTGCAAGGTGGTACGCGCCCTGGCCCGCAGCTCATCTGTTTCGAGCAGCTTGTGGACGGCCACAATCATCGGAATGCGCTCTGCCCGGGCGTAGATGTTTATGGTTTGAATGGTGGTATCGCCAAGCCCCCGTTTGGGCGTATTGACAATCCGCTCAAAAGCCAGGTCATCGTCGGGCTGGGAGATCACCCGCAGATAAGCGATGGCGTCGCGAATTTCCAGGCGTTCGTAAAACCGGGCCCCACCGATAATCCTGTAAGGAAGACCCAGCGTGATCAGCCGTTCTTCAAATTCGCGAGTCTGAAAACCGGCCCGCACCAATACCGCCATGTCGTTGAGTTTGTGGCCCCTGTTTTGCTGGACTTCGATTTCATCGCCGACGATGCGGGCTTCCTCGACCCCGTCCCAGACGCCGCGAACTCCGACCTTCTCGCCTTCATTTAATTCGGTCCACAAGGTTTTACCGAGACGTCCCTCGTTGTGAGAGATCAGACCTGAGGCCGCCCCAAGGATATGCGGGGTGGAGCGATAATTGCGTTCAAGACGAACAACCTTGGCACCGGGAAAATCTTTCTCGAAACGTAAAATATTGCCGACTTCGGCGCCGCGCCACGAATAAATCGACTGATCATCATCACCGACACAACAGATATTTTTATGTGTTTGGGCGAGCATACGCAGCCACAGGTACTGGGCAACGTTGGTATCCTGATATTCATCAACCAGAAGGTAACGGAACTTGCGCTGATATTCCTGCAGGATCGATGGCTGGGCTTTAAACAGCTCCAGACATAACAACAGCAGATCACCAAAATCAGCAGCGTTAAGGGTCGTCAAGCGGTCCTGATATTCTTTATAAATCAGCACCGCCTTGCCATCGGCACTGTCCGAACCTTCCGTATCGCCCACCGCGTCCGGCATCAGGCCACGATCTTTCCAGCGCTGAATAAGGTTCGATATAACCCGCGGCGGCCAGCGTTTTTCATCAATATTGTGAGCTTCCACCAGTTGTTTGAGCAGCCGCACCTGATCGTCCTGATCAATAATGGTGAAGTTTGATTTAAGGCCGACTGCCTCTGCATGACGGCGCAGGATGCGCGCACCCAAGGCGTGAAAAGTGCCGATCCACCAGCCTTCTGTGGCCCGCCCCAATAGCCCGCCGACCCGATCCTGCATTTCGCGCGCCGCCTTGTTGGTAAAGGTAACGGCGAGCACTTCCCAGGGTGCGGCTTTACCCTGCACCAAAATATGGGAAAGCCGCGTCGTCAGAACCCGGGTCTTGCCCGTACCGGCACCGGCCAATACCAGAACCGGCCCCTCAACAGCCTCGACAGCGTCGCGCTGGCTCTCATTCAAACCATCCAGATAGGCAGGAGCGGACGGTGCAGGAGGTGGTTCGGCGGCAAGATCAAAAGAATCAGACATGACAAATATATAACGCGCCGGTGATCTGATTAGAACCCGAATCCTTTGGCATTTTTTCTCAATAGAGCGGACGATAAGGTAAAGCGGCGTTATACTATGAAAGTTCCATATCCGGAGATGATGCAGATGCCGGAAACAATGAAGACCTTGCTTGATCAAACGCGCGCCCTGCTGCTATGGGCCGCACTGGCCGTTAGCGCCTGTTCGACGACGCCACCGCCAGCCCCCGAAGTGACGACTGCGCCCTTTGATTCTGCCCTTTCCGCCGTTGTTGGTGT
The DNA here is from genome assembly GCA_018662005.1 of Rhodospirillaceae bacterium. Taxonomy (NCBI): domain Bacteria; kingdom Pseudomonadati; phylum Pseudomonadota; class Alphaproteobacteria; order Rhodospirillales; family Rhodospirillaceae; species Rhodospirillaceae bacterium. The sequence continues at coordinate 31,379 of JABJHA010000002.1, forward strand.
GTACGCTAATATTCCCGAAGACGCCCGCACGGCAGATAGTCTTGGCGTCCAGCGCCAGGGTAGCGGGGTTTTAATAGATAACGACGGACTGGTTTTAACCATCGGTTATCTGATTTTGGAGGCCGATGAGATTGCTGTTGTCGGACCTGAGGGAAACCAGATTGAAGCCGACCCCGTCGCCTATGACCACACCACCGGCTTCGGCCTGATCCGCGCCCGCGAACCGGTGGGGGCGACAGCCCTAAAGATAGGGTCTTCAAAAAATTTAGGCGATGGGACTCCGGTTCTGGCCGTCAGTTTCGGTGGCCCGGACGCCATTGTCGCAGCCCAGGTGGTTTCGCGCCGCTCGTTTGCCGGATACTGGGAATACCTGCTGGAAAAGGCCATTTTCACCATACCTCCCCATCATGAATTTGGCGGGGCAGCGTTAATCGACCGAAAAGGTGAACTGGTTGGTATCGGCTCGCTGATGGTCAATGACGCTGTTGTCGGCGATCACCCGGTAATCGGTAACATGTTCGTTCCCATTGACAGCCTGAAACCAATCCTTGCCGATTTGCTGACAAGCGGACGCCGCAAACCGCCGGTGCCACCGTGGCTTGGACTTAATACGGACGAGGCCCGCGGCCGGGTTTACATCACCCGCCTGAGCGAAGGCGGTCCTGCTGAACAGGCGGGGCTTAAACAGGGTGACATCATCATCGGCGTCGGTGGCAAGCGCATTGGTACGATGATTGAATTTTTCCGAAAGGTGCGCATTCAGGGAAATGCCGGAAGCCCGGTTCAACTGGACGTCCTTCCGGTGGCCTCGACGGACCTGACCATCAAGAAAATCAACGTCAAATCCATCGACCGTTATGACTGGCTAAGCAACCCTTAGTGCCCGCGTTCTTCACGGCGATGTGCGACAAGGGCCCGGTTATAGGCGCTCATCACCCGGCCTTCACGGACACAACCAAGGAACTTCATATTGTCCCGGTTTTCAACCACGGCGATGTATTCCTCGCCATTGTCACGCATTGTCGTCATGGCCGTTTCCAGATCATCACCAGCGGCCAGAACCGGTGGGTGACGGCGCGCCACGTCGCTTGCGGTGATCAATTGATCGAGTTCCGGGTCGAAGGCGAACTCGCTCATATCGGCCAAGGTGATGGTGCCAAACAAGACACCGTCTTCATCAATGACAAAAAGCTCGCCAGCATCTGAATTCTGCAACATCGAGCGGATGTCGGGCAGGCCGACCCCCAGGGTAACCAGTTCCCCGGCGCTTGACAGGACGGAGCGCACTTTAAGGTTTCGCAGCAGGGCAACTTCAAGACCATCACGAAGATCATGGCCACGCCGTTCAAGCTGCCAGGCAAAAAACGATCCGCCATGAAACTGCCGGGTAATCATCGAAGCAATAACGACGGCGACCATCAGGGCCATTGTCAGGGCGTAATCACTTGTCATTTCAAAGATAATCAGGGCGGTGGAAATCGGTGCCCCAAGTACGGCTGCCGCCATCGCCCCCATGCCGAGAATAGTATACGCGCCAATGCCGGTGGAAAGATCAGGAAACAAGCCAGTGAAAATCATCCCGTAAGCACCGCCCAGCATGGCCCCAATCACCAGTGCCGGTGAGAACACGCCACCGCCAAAACCGAAACCGATGCTGATGGACGTCGCCAGTATTTTGGCGATGCATACCGAAACCAGCAACATCAGCGGGAAGGATTCCATGACGGCGGCCTCGGTCGCACCGTAACCGACACCCAGGACCTGTGGAAACCAAATCGCGATTATACCGATCAGCGCACCACCAATTGCCGGTTTCAGAATATCCGGGACCGGCACCCGCCCGGCCAGAGAATTGCTGAGCATGATGCTTTTCATAAACGCCATCGCCGTCAATCCGGCAATGATGCCAAGAACGATGAAGGCAGGAAATTCCCAAAACGACTCGATGATGTGTTCAGGAATAACAAAGGCCGGGAAATCGCCAAAATAGTAGCGCGAGATAGCCGTCCCGGTGACGCTTGCAATAACGATGGGCGCAAACGCGCTCAAGGCGTAATGGCCAATCACCACCTCGGATGCAAACAGGGCCCCGGCAATGGGCGCATTAAAGGAAGCCGCAACCGCTGCCGCCGCCCCGCAACCCAATAGAGTGCGCGAAACCGAGCGGGTAAGATGCAGGGAAGAGGCCAACCAGCCACCGAACGCAGCGCCGATATGAACTGCCGGACCTTCCCGTCCGACGGATGCGCCAAAACCGATAGAAACCGCATTGACCAGCGCCGCCTTGATGCCGGTCAGCAAAGACATTCGTCCACCGCGCAGCGCCCCCGCCTCGATAACGTCAGCAACGCCCTCAGGACGTTTTTCGGGCATCAGGTATTTGACAAGCAAGCCAATGATGAGACCACCAAACGCCGGCACCGCCACAATCTGCCACGAGGGTAAATTATCAAGATGCTGAAACAATCGCTCGCTGTCGGTACCGAAGGCTACGTTCTGGACAAGGCCAATGGCTTCCCGAAAAAGCACAACTGCCCCACCGGCACCGCCACCAATCAAAAAGGCAAGAATGGTTAGGGCCATCTGGCCACTTTGGGTCAGGCGACGAAGAAGAACTGTAAGCCGACTAAATGAAAGATAACGCATGAACACGACAGGCCCCCCAGGCCCTACATGGAGGAGCGTCAATTATCGAAGGATAATTCCTTGCTGTCGACCATGGTTTCGGAAACAACCCGATTGCGCCCTGTTCGTTTAGCCGCGTACATGGCTTCATCGGAGCGCAGAATCAACTGAGAAAGCGGTTCACCGTAGCGGAATTCACCGACACCGACGGAAACCGTAACCTGGCCCATGGATTCGCCCGTCTTGCGGTTCAAGACTTGTTTCTTGCCAACCTTGTTTCGGATGACTTCGGCTACTTTGATGGCGTTATCAAGACCGGTGCCCGGCAGGATGACGCAAAACTCTTCACCCCCAAAACGGGCCGCCAGGTCCTGGCCCTTGATGCTTGAGGTCAAGGTCTGGGCGAGAAGTTTAAGCACCTGATCACCGACCTGATGGCCATAGGTATCGTTGAATTTTTTGAAATGATCGATATCAAGGATCAGCAGACACAAAGGCTCACCGTCTTCCATCGCCTGGATCGCGCAACGCCGTAATTCCGCATCGAAAAGTTTGCGGTTGGCAATGCCGGTCAATCCATCGGTCATAGCCTCAAGACGCATGGTTTCCAGATCTTCGCGCAAGCGATTGATCTCGACCGAAGAAGCGTTGAATTTCTCTTCAAGGCTTTTGTTCTGGCGTTCCATATCGCGGGTTGCGTTCAGCGCGTTGGTAATCACCGACTTGATTGTTTCAGGTTCACCACTACCGCTGATATCACCCGAAAACGTCTCAAGTGCTTTACCGTATTCGGCAGCGCCATCACCGGCGACGCCCAGGTATTCAAGGATGCGGGTTAATTCGGCCTCCGCACGGGTGGCCGCGTCACCAATAGCTTGGGTCTCATGGTCAAAAGTGAAGAATTTTTTGTGAATTTCTTCGTTTCGCCCCTCACTGAAATCCTGATCGTTATCGATCAGGATTTCGAGGGCTCTTTTCAGATCGGGAATCTGACCGGAAAAATAATGGTACCAAACCGTAAAATTGTTCGGATTCGCCGCAATTCCGTTCTTTTTCATCATTTCCAGGGCCGAATTACCGTATTCAGCGGCCTGTTCAAGCGATTCCGTATAGTCCAATGACATCTCCAGATTTCGATCTGTTCCCCACACCTGACAATAGACTTCCCGTCGTTGAGTCCAAGCAAAAAATTATCTTTGTCTTATTCCAATAACCGCGCCACATTGGCTGGGGAGCTCAAAGGGTTGTTGGTTTTCTGTAAAAGTCCGCAAATTTTCCTTCACATGACCCGGAAATTTCGCCGAGCGTCTGGATTTCATATCGACGTGAACCAGCATCAGTTCAATAGTCGCGCAAAGTTGCTCACTTTGCCTGTGATACATGTGATGGAAAAGATGCAGCCGCTTGTCATCAAAACCCAATAAAAGCGAGGTAACCTGTAAAGGGTCTTCTTTAACAACCTCAGACAAATAGCTGACGTGGGATTCTATGACGAAATCCGAACTGTCGGTCCGCTCCCGGTAATCAGCCCCCATATCAAGAAGCTCCAGCATGGCGTCAGTGGCGTGATCGAACACCAGTACGTAGTACGCGACATTCATGTGTCCGTTGTAATCAACCCAGTCAGCATCCACGATTTCCTCGTGAACAAGCCTGCCACCATCGCCCATGAATATCGCCGTCATTTCATCACTCCATCCTTTCAACCATAATGGCCCATTACCCGGGAATTCGGAAAGACCTTTGCCGAACTGGCCCTCAATGATAAGTATCGGTTCTGTCCATTCCACCTTAAGCGATCCGTTAGAAATGACTGAGCCCAACCAACAGGAAAATCAATCCAGCCCCCCGGAATTGGCTGTCGTCGTGCCCGTCTATAACGAGGCCGAAAATCTTGGCCCGTTGATTACTGAAATCCGGGCTGCTCTTGATCCTGTCTGCGGGCACTATGAAATCATTTATGTCGATGACGGCAGCTCCGATGACAGCGCCCAGAAGTTACTTGATATCAAAACTGATTGCCCGCACTTGCGGGTTTTGAACCATCTCAACTGTTGCGGTCAAAGCGCCGCTATTATGACCGGCATCAAAGCCGCCAAAGCGCCTATTATTGCCACCCTGGACGGCGACGGGCAAAACGATCCGGGCGATATTCCGGCCCTCTATGCAGCACTTAAAGGGGCGCCGGAACGCGACTATCTGATGGTTGCGGGACTGCGGGCCAAGCGCCGGGATACATGGATCAAGCGCGTTTCCTCAAAAATAGCCAACGCTGTTCGCTCCCGTCTGTTAAGGGACGATACGCCTGATACGGGCTGCAGCCTGAAAGTTTTCACCCGTACGGCGTTCATGGATATGCCGCGTTTCGACCATATGCACCGCTTTCTTCCGGCCCTGATGATCCGCCGTGGCGGCACGGTAATCTCGCTAAACGTTAACCACCGGCCACGCGAACGGGGGCTTTCCAAATACGGAACCTGGGATCGCCTACGTGTCGGCATCGTTGATTTGTTTGGCGTGCTTTGGCTGTTACGCCGGGCCAACAAGCCTGAAGTTCGGGAATTAACCACCAATAATAAGACAAAGCCCCAAAAGGCTATTTCTCAATGACACCCAAAATCCTGTTTCGAGGACTGATCTGGATCACGTCACTTGTCGCCATTGGCTACGCCTTGAAAGTCAGTGGCCTGGGCTCATCCATCGACAAAGCCTGGGTCGACAGTGATATCAGGGGTCAGGGTTTCACCGGTGAGTTGTTGTTTGTTGGCGTTGGAATGATGTTCACCGCCGTTGGCCTGCCCCGTCAGATCATCTGTTTCCTTGCCGGATATGCCTTTGGCTTGCTCGAAGGGACGGCGCTGGCAATGGTGGCGACGGTATTGGGCTGTATCGTCGCTTTTTTCTATGCCCGCATCATGGGGCGATCATTCGTTGTCGGTCGTTTTCCGGACCGGGTTCAACGCATCGACGACTTCCTTCACGAAAATCCGCTCAGCATGACCCTGCTTATTCGCCTGTTGCCCCTGGGCAGCAATGTGGTGACGAATCTGGCGGCAGGGGTATCCGGTGTCGGCGCAATTTCTTTTTTCCTTGGCTCGGCTCTTGGTTATTTGCCGCAAACGCTGGTCTTCACGCTTGTCGGTAGCGGTTTTAGCGTCGATCCCGAGATTCGCATCGCCATCAGTGTCATTTTATTTGCAGTATCGGGTTTTCTTGGCGTCTTCCTTTTTCGTAAATACCGTCACGGCAAGTCCTTCGATGTCCGTGTTGAACGCGAACTGGGCGTCGAGGATAGCCAGCCATGAACGATACAGCTTCGACGAGTCGCCTGTCGGCCAGCGCTTACGCATTGTTGTGGAGCGCCATGTGGCTGGCGTTGATGGCGGCGATGCTGAAATTTCGCCCGTTAATGCCGGTCGACGAGACCCGTTATTTCGCCGTCGCCTGGGAAATGTGGCGGGACGGGCATATTCTGGTTCCGCACCTGAACGGTGAGCCCTACAGCCACAAGCCCCCCCTGTTGTTCTGGTTGATGAATGCTGGCTGGGCGGTTTTCGGTGTCAATGAATGGTGGCCCAGGCTGGTCGCCCCCCTGTTCGGGCTGGCCAGCCTGTTCCTGACGTCCATGCTGGCCCGCCGTTTGTGGCCCAGCCGTTCTACCGTTGCCGTGGCCGCACCCTTGATTTTGTTCGCCAGCCTGTTCTGGACCTTGTTTACGACATTGACCATGTTCGACATGCTGCTTGCATTTTGCGCCCTGTTGGCAATGTTGGGCATTCTGCGCGCCTGGCAGGATAATAAAACTGATGGCCTTGTCTGGCTGGCCCTGGCCATTGGCCTTGGCGCCCTGGCCAAGGGACCGGCTATTTTACTATCGACCCTGCCGGTCGCCCTGCTGGCACCATTGTGGGCGACCAGCGATAACAACGCAGAACCCGAGACCGACAGTGATGACCTGGATTTAACGCCTGCGGCCCCATCATCAATGTGGGATCGAGGTTGGAAGCAATGGTACATGGCCATAGGCTTTGCCGTTCTGGGGGGCATCGCCATTGGTCTGGCCTGGGCCATCCCGGCGGCGATTGTCGGCGGCGAAGAGTACCGATACGCTATTTTCTGGGGCCAGTCAGCCGGACGCATGGTCGACAGTTTCGCCCATGGCCGTCCGTGGTGGTGGTTCCTGGCCGTCCTGCCGGGGCTGGTGCTGCCGTGGACTCTATGGCCGCCGTCATGGCGTTCAATCCGCGGCTTTCTTGATGTGGGAAAAGACAATGGGATTCGCTTCTGCCTGATCTGGTTTGTCCCCGCCCTGATTACTTTTTCTGCTATCAGCGGCAAACAACTGCATTATCTTTTGCCCGTCTTCCCGGCCTTGGCCCTACTGGCGGGCCGCTTGCTGGTCGATTATCACAGTAATTCCCCTGATCAGGTGTCCTGGACTGGTTGGGGACTGCACATACCCTGCGCCCTGTTTATCATTCTGGGTGTGGCTTTAAGTGTAGCCCCTTTTAGCGCCGGTCTGTTCGAGTTGCCGGTTGTTGTCAGGGAAACTGATTTTATCTGGGGTTTGGTGCTGGCGCTGCTTGCCTTGTCCATCCTTTTCCTGACGCGTTCAACTGTCAGCCTTACGGGGCGACTGAGCGCCATCAGTATCCTTTCCATGGCGCTCGTGTTGTGTATCAATTTAAGTCTGCGCCCGGTGCTGACAGAGCGCTTCAATATGAAAGAAATTTCGCAAAAATTTGGCAATTGGCAGCGCGCCGGCACCCATCTTGCCTATGTTGGTAAATATCATGGTCAGTTTAATTTCCTGGGACGCCTGAGCGAGACCATTGCCACTGTCGGCTTGCAAGCCCCGGATTTGAAAGACTGGCTCGCCGAAAATCCCGAAGGACGGCTTATCTACATCCGCGCCGAACTGCCTGTCATGACGACCCCTGTTCATGTGCAACCTTATCGCGGGCAGTATCTTATTGTCATCGACACCGCCCAGGCTCTGGCACATCCGACCATTCTGGATTAGCCAAAAGTCACAGAAATTTTGCTCGATATCCTTGACAGCAGCCTCAAAGACACCTAAATCCTTAGCACTCGAGCGAAGAGAGTGCTAACAAGCGCTCTTTTCTTGTTATTTATCAATAAGTTCACGGAGTATGAACGATGAAATTCAGGCCTCTGCATGATCGCGTGCTCGTCAAGCGCGTAGAGCAGGAAGAAAAAACCGCTGGCGGCATTATTATTCCCGATACCGCCCAGGAAAAACCCAGTGAAGGTAAAGTTGTCGCAGTCGGTTCCGGCGCACGCCGCGACGATGGCACCGTTGTCGCCCTTGACGTCAAAGCTGGCGACAATGTGCTTTTCGGCAAATGGTCCGGCACTGAAGTCACGGTTGACGGGGACGACCTGTTAATTATGAAAGAATCCGATCTTCTGGGCATCATCGAAGGTGCCGCCAAGAAGAAAAAGAAATAATTTAAAGCCCAATTGTAAGGAATATTAACAATGGCTGCCAAAGAAGTTAAATTCAGCGTTGATGCCCGCACGCGTATGCTTGCCGGTGTCGACATCCTGGCCAACGCCGTCAAAGTGACGCTTGGTCCCAAAGGTCGTAACGTTGTCCTCGACAAATCGTTCGGCGCCCCGCGCATCACCAAGGACGGCGTCACTGTCGCCAAGGAAATCGAACTATCCGACAAGTTTGAAAACATGGGCGCACAGATGGTCAAGGAAGTTGCTTCCCGAACCAACGACGAAGCCGGTGACGGCACCACAACGGCCACCATTCTGGCCCAATCCATCGTCCGTGAAGGCGTCAAGGCTGTTGCCGCCGGCATGAACCCGATGGATCTGAAGCGCGGCATCGATGTCGCGGTTGACGCGGTCATCGCAGACATCAAGAAGCGTTCAAAGCGCGTTTCAACCAGCGCCGAAGTTGCCCAGGTCGGCACCATTTCTTCAAACGGTGACACCGACATCGGCGGCAAAATCGCTGAAGCCATGGAACGTGTCGGCAATGAAGGCGTGATCACTGTAGAAGAGTCCAAAGGGCTTGAAACCGAACTCGACGTCGTCGAAGGTATGCAGTTTGATCGTGGTTACACCTCGCCTTATTTTGTCACCAACGCCGACAAAATGACCTGCGAGATGGAAAACCCGTTCATCCTGATCCATGAATCGAAGCTGTCTTCCCTGCAGCCCCTGCTGCCGGTTCTTGAAAGCATCGTTCAGTCTTCACGGCCGCTGTTGATTATCGCCGAAGACATCGAAGGAGAAGCGCTGGCAACCCTGGTTGTCAACAAGCTGCGTGGCGGCCTTAAGGTCTGTGCCGTCAAGGCGCCGGGCTTTGGCGATCGCCGCAAAGCGATGCTCGAAGACATTTCAGTCCTGACCAATGGTCAGGTCATCAGTGAAGATCTGGGCATCAAGCTCGAAAACGTCACCCTGGACATGCTTGGCACCGCCAAGAAAGTCCTGATTTCCAAAGAAGAGACTGTCGTTGTCGAAGGTGCTGGCGCCAAAAAGGCGATTATGGCCCGTTGCAATCAGATCCGCGCCCAGGTCGAGGAAACATCCTCTGACTATGACCGTGAAAAACTGCAGGAACGTCTGGCCAAACTGGCTGGTGGTGTTGCCGTTATTCGTGTCGGTGGTGCAACTGAAATCGAAGTGAAGGAACGCAAGGATCGTGTTGACGATGCCCTGCACGCTACCCGCGCCGCCGTTGAAGAAGGCGTCGTTCTCGGTGGCGGTGTCGCCCTTCTCTACGCAACCAAGTCTCTTGCCAAGCTCGAAGGCGAAAATGCCGATCAGAAAGTTGGCGTTGACATCGTTCGTCGCGCCCTTCAGACCCCTGCCCGCCAGATCGCCGAAAACGCCGGTGTCGATGGCGCGGTGGTTGCCGGAAAGCTGCTGGAAGGCAAGTCCAACATCGGCTTCGATGCCCAGAAAGGTGTTTACACCGATCTGGTCAAAGCTGGCATCATTGATCCGGCTAAGGTTGTTCGCACAGCCCTGCAGGACGCGGCCTCTATCGCCGGTCTGCTGGTCACCACTGAAGCCATGGTCGCCGATGCCCCGTCCAAGGACGAAGGCCCCGCCATGGGCGGCGCGCCTGACATGGGCGGCATGGGCGGCATGGGTGGAATGGGCGGCGGAATGGGCTTCTAGAGCAACCTGCCCTCGAATGAGGGCAGATAAGTTGCTCTAACTCTCAAGGAATAGATCAAATTATCTTCCATCAAAATGATGGAAGTTCGATCTAAGCCACCGTTTACCATAAGCTCATAAGTTATAGAAATCGGGGTCGTATCGAAAGATACGGCCCCTTTTTTTATTGCGGTTCCCGCACCAGCGGCGTTCCGTACAGCAGCACGCCGCCTTTGAAACCCAGCCACTTCCAGGTCGCCCCATTGATCGCGATTGAAGCAATAGCAAAGGCGATGGCCGTCGCAACCGCCGCCCCGTAAAGCCCATACAGCGGGATCAGCGCCAGATTAAGCGCCACATTGACCAACACATTGAACGTCATAAGCAGGCTCTGCCTGCCGGGCATCCCTGCCTGCAAAACAATCATGTCCACTGGAATCATCACGGCGTAAAGGATCAGTCCCCCGCTCAGCACCAACAGCAGCGGATAACTGAGGTTCACCAGATCATCAGGGAAATATGGGCCGAGATAGGGATATATAAAGAGCACAATGGCCGCAACGACACCAAACACACCAAGGCTCACAGCACCTACACTTCGGCAAAATTGCGCTGTCGCCAGCTTCTCACCGGATTTGAAAAACCGCACCAGTTCCGGATTGGCCAGAGTGCGGAAAATTATCGGTATCTGGAATAATCCGTCTACAAACATGGCGGCGAATGTATAGATGCCAACGTCATGATCGCCGACAAATATTCCCAACATAATGACATCAATACGGATATATGACTGAATTAATAACCCATTGATCAGAGCCCGTGATCCGAAATGAAAGTGAACCCTGACCCAACGCTTGAAGGCCTCAAACGAAGAAAAGTTGGTTAAATGCGGATGGACAAAATACAGCAGCAGTGGCAGCAGCACGATCTCGGCAATGGTGAAACCGAGGCCCAACATGTACGGTGGATATTCAAACAGCATGATACCGACACAGCAAAGCAGGATGGCGACCGCCCTTAATGCCTGTGCCCCTGCAAAATGTTTCATCATCCGCATGCCATTCAAGACCCCCATGAGAACCTTGTTTATGGCAATAAACATTAACCCGGGAGCGGCCAGCGCAATCCCCGAACCGACAGGCTCGCTTTCAAATAGGATACCGATGGGATCAGCAAGAAAATAAATCGCAAAGGCGACAAGCAGCCCGAACCCCGCCGCCAGCACTAACGCCGCCAATGAAACCACACCCAGGTGTTCAGGCTCCATGTCCAGTTCAGATACGTATTTTTGGGCAGAGTCGTGGAACCCTAGAACGGCAAACTGGGAACTGATGATGTAAACCACATAAATCTGATTGAAGATGCCCAGGGCTTCGACCCCGTAGAATGCCGCAATAAACAAATTCAGAAACATTCCCGTCGCAGCCATGGCTGCAAATGCCCCGTAATTCCAAACCGCATCAAAAAGGAATTTTGATTGAAGTTTAAATTTGACATTCGGCATGCGAAATTCTCGCCTGATATTTATGATGGTAATTACGAGGGCCCGTTAGATAGCGGAAACTATCACTTTTCACCCATGCAGCCTAGCGTGATGATGCCAGAGATACCTGTTATTCGGGTTGGATATTCCATGATATCCGTGTACGATCCGGCCACCGACTGAAACGGATTTTTCTGGAAATCATGATAGACTATTTGGACTATTTCCTTGATGGCGCGAACAAGGGGCAAACTGTTCTGTCTGCGCTTTTCATACTCCTTCTGCTATCCGCGTTGGGAGCCGTCCTTGGCGGTCGCCGCCGCATTTTGGAAGCCGATATTTTTGTCGGCTGGGGCCTGCTCACCGTCATCTTTACGCTAGCCGCCGTATTTCTGTCCAACCCCCTTGGTGTGTTGAGCTGGTGTTTCTTTGCTGCGGGCATCGCCTGTCTGATTTATGTTTTACAAAGCCAGCAACCGTTATTGCCCCCTGGTTCAATTCGCATTCTTATCGTTTTATCGCCATTACTGATGATCACGGCTGCAATGGAACCGTCACAATGGGACGAGTTTTCACACTGGCTTTCCGCCCCAAAATCTTTATTCCTCAGCCTTGATGTGCCATCCGATGATAACCCGCCCCAGGGAACGGCCATGCTGTCGGCCTATCCTTATGGATGGCCTTACCTGATCTATCTGGGAAGTCGCGCAGCCGGAATTTTTCTTGACGGAGTCGGACGCATTTATAACGTCGTGTTTCTGGCTTTATTCGGACTTTTGGCCCTGAAAATCGCCCTTCGTGCGGCCCATGATCAAGAGCCAGGTCAGCTCAATTGGAAAATGACCGGTCTGGCCGCTTTTTTTATTCTTGGAATGAACCCGACGTTTATCCAGAAAATCATCCTGACGGCTTACGCCGACACGGGCACAGCTGTCGCCGTCGGCATTAGCGCGTATCTCTTGTGGATGCTCCTAGACGCTGAAGCGAAAGGAGACAGGGAAAAAGCAACCCGGACAGCCTGGCAGGCGGCCTTTGTCGCCGCGGCCCTAATCAACATCAAGCAAGTGAATCTGATACTTTTTTTGGGTCTGCTCATATCGTTTTTAATTGCCGCGTGGCGGGACCCCGAAATCCGCCTGTCGAGATGCCTGTATCTGGTTATCGGCATCTCTGTGTTGCCATTATTTACTTATTTTGTTTGGCGCTATCATGTTGGCTTTAACATCACAACGGCAATAGGCGGGGAAGCACATTTTAACCCGTTCGAGCAATGGCGCTTCGCCCTCATACCACAAATAATTTTGCAAATGCTGGTTGTCGCCACGAAGAAAGCGGCCTTCTTTATCGTCATGACAATAGCCGTGGTTTTAGCGATCCGCGCCTTCTTCCGTCCCTCCGGCCACTACGGAAGACTAGCTATCATTGGCGGTGGGGCTTTTGTCTCGTACAATGTTTTCTTACTGTTTACCTATGTCGCCTCCTTTGGGGAAAGACAAGCCTTAACCGCGGTTTCTTACTGGCGCTACAACACACACTTGGGAATGATCGCGACCCTGCTGATTGCCGCCTGGGCCGGTTTGTTATGGAAACGCTGGGGGCTGGGTACCCGCGTCCCCGAAAAAGTTAAATGGCTGCCTTTGTTGCTGGTCGTCGCAGCACCGTTTCTATTCGCCCACAAGCTGCGCTTTGATCTTGAACCAAATAAACCGCATTACACTGCTATTGCCCGGGAAATTGCCGCGACAATCCCCAATGAGGTTCCCCTTGTTATAGTTGATCCCATGGGATCAGGGGAATCGGTCGTTATCACGCGCTATATAACCGGACGAATAAGTATTCCGTATCTGTCTGCTTTCCATAACACAGGCATGAAAAATATCCTGGCCCGGTTGAATTATTTCGGCGACAAGACGCAAACAATTATTCATTCGGTCACCCCGGAAATGACGAATAAGCTCGGGGATCAGTTCGTCGACAGAAAAACTTATCTGGTGCACTGGAAAGATGGGAAGTTGCAAATTATCAAGGAATGGCCCTATCCGAAATGATGCCGGGTATCAGGCATTCGACGAGTCGAGTTTTTTTCTTCTTAAAATATTCGCCAGCGCCATTTCGGAACGGGATTCCTGGGTTCCCCGCAGAACATTCAAAACCATTTTGAAGGGCCTGAGCGGACGCCTGGCCCATGCTGAGCTGTAAAACAGAACAACCCCAATCCAGCGCAGGGTTTTAAGTTTTTTGTCGCTGAAGTTCTTGCTGTAGGAAACGGTCCGGGACGCATCGGCGTAGGAACGAAGGCTGTCATAATATTTGTCATCAAGGACGATGCCTTTTTCGTCCCGGATTTGTTCAAACAATTCAGACCCCGGATAAGGCGAGAAGGCCCAGACGCTGATATCATAAGCGCCAGCGAACCCCATACGAATGATAAAGCGGTAACTTTCAACGACTTCCTTCAGGGTTTCACCGGGAAAGCCGAAAATAATATTGCACTTAACGTTCATACCCTGGGCGAAACTGCTGGAAATCGACTCGATAACGGAGTCAGCCGTGATCTTCTTCTTGATACGGGCCAGCACACCCGGCGAGCCGCTTTCGGGCGAATAGGACAGATTTCGACAGCCCGACTTGAAAAGCAGTCCCGCCACTTCATCATCAATGGCCTCGGAACGGGTGCCACTGGGCAGTTGCCAGGTAAAGGTCAGGCCGCGCTTTTCAATTTTGTGGCAAAAATCGACGATCCAGCTTTTTTTAACAATCGCGGTCAAGTCATAAAAATCAAAATTGACCGCCTTGTATTGCTCCTGATAAGCGACGATTTCATCCAGCAACAGGTCCGGGTCACGGGCGATCCAGCGGGTCGTCCACATTAATGGGTTAGAACAGAAGGTACATTGATAGGGACATCCGCGACTTGCCATAAGCGGCATAGAACGCCCGCGATCAACGCCAAAACCAAACCCGCGCTCCAGATAATTCTCAATAGGGGTAATATCCCAGGCCGGAACCGGAATGTTGTCCAGGTCGCGTTTTCGCGCCCGCCGGGGGTTGCTCTCAGCCTTGCCGTTCGAATCCTTATAAACGATCCCTTCGATCAGGGTCTTATCCATTGTTCCTGTCGCAAAGGCATTAACCACTTCAAGCGCGGTTTCTTCGCCTTCGCCAAGCACACCCAGATCAAGCTCACTTTCCTCGATACTTTGCACCGGCATCGCCGTGACATGCTCACCGCCCCCGATCAGAAGGGCTTCGGGAAACTTTTCTCGAATGTCCCCGATCAAATCCCGACAAGTTGGCCATTCAAACGAAAAGCCGCAGGCAACGCCAATGACTTGCGTGTCTGACGGAATCCGTTTGACAATATCCTCCAACGAAAGACCATAGAGGAAACAGTCGTTCTTGACCGTGTGGCGGGTATCCAGGGCCTCGCCCACGCCGTCAATAAAACTGACATCATGGCCACCCTCACGCAGAGTGCCCGCCACATAGGCCAGGCCTAAGGGCGGTGTAAACATGGATGTCTGGTTATTGGCCGGCACCACAATCGATGGCCTGATCAGGCAAACTTTTACGGGTCTATTGGTCACTGAAATGGATTCCCTCTAACAACCGTGACGCATGGCATACAATTTATCACCCTAACCCGTCCAGTTCCGATCAAGGGCCTTGATCAGGGCCGAATGATCCAGGCCGCCATCGCCGTCTTCAATCAGCTTCTCGTAAAGGCTTTTATTCAGGTTTGTGGCTGGCATTTCTATATCCAGTTCGGCCGCCAGTTCCAGGGCCTGGGCCATATCCTTGCGCTGGGTTGTGACCTTTCCACCAGGGGCAAACGCCCGCTCAATCATACGTTGGCCATGGACCTCAAGAATACGGGAATCGGCAAAACCGCCTTTTAAGGCCTCGCGCACGCGGGCCGGATCGGCGCCGGCATGGGCGGCCAGCATCAGGGCTTCGGCGACGGCCCCGATATTAAGCCCGACAATGACCTGATTGGCCGCCTTGGCAACCTGCCCGGTGCCAACAGGACCAACATGGGTCAACCGCGAGCCGAGCACTTCAAGAACCGGACGGGCCCGCTCAATGGCCTGTTCATCACCACCAGCCATAATGGTCAGGGAGCCAGCTTCCGCCCCCAGGGTGCCACCCGAAACGGGGGCATCGACGTAAGCACCACCAGCTTCCGCAATGCGGGTCGCATAGGCGCGTGTCCGGGTCACCGCCGTCGTTCCCATATCAATGACCAGACTGGACGAGGCGACACCGGCCAGAATGCCCTGTTCACCAAACAGGACGGCTTCTACGGCGATGGTATCGGCGACCATTATGACAACCACATCGGCACTTTCGGCGACGGTTTGGGGATTGGCAACCGTCTTGGCCCCGGCCCCGGCAATTGTTGTCAAGGCGTCAGGGGAGCGGGTCGTGGCGACCACATCGGCACCGGCGGCGATCAGGTTTTTGCACATTGGCATACCCATCAGGCCGAGGCCGACAAAACCGATGGTTTGGTCTTTTAACGACGTCATGACTGTCCTAGTCCCCTAAAATAATCGATCAGATTTGGCATAGATTGTCCTTCCAAACCGGCAGTCCTGGCTTGCTCGAGAAGTTCATGAACGGCCTCCGATCCTGCTCTCGCCGCTCCAAGTTCCTCAGCCATAGCCGCATAATAACGTAAATCCTTTTCGGCGTTGGCGACGGAAAACTTGAAACTGCCGTCATCGCCATTTTGTATATAGGGTAGCAGACGCCTGAAAACGAGACTATCTCCGCCGCCACTCATAATTACTTCGCTGTAAACATCCATATCGACCCCGCACTTTTCCGCACAGGCCGTCGCTTCTGCCGCCAATACGGCGTTGCCCAAGGCCAGATAGTTATGCAGCAGCTTCATCTTGTGGCCCGATCCGACCGGCCCGGTACGATAAATATTTTCGGCGTAACAGTTGATGATGTCGATGACCGCCTCGATAGCCGACGTCTCGCCCCCAAGCATGACATTCAAACGTCCTTCTTCGGCTTCCTTGGGCGTTCGCGTCATCGGCGCGTCGATCAGTGAACCACCTTTCTCGGCCACCGCAGCGGCCAACTTTATTGTTGAATCGGGAAGGGCTGTCGAGCAATCGACAACGATGGAGCCTTCGCGCAATCCCGCCAGAACACCATCTTCACCGAGCATGACACTTTCAACTTCCGGGGTTCCGGTGACACAAATGAAGACGATATCGGCAGCAGCGGCCAATTCCCCGGCACGCTCTCCAAGCTGCGCCCCGGCTGACACAAGGTCATCAACGGGACGGTTTCCCGGATGATCCAGGATGCTGAGCCCGTAACCACCGCGCAAAATATTTTTAACAATGCCATGGCCCATAAACCCGACACCAATAAAGGCGATGGCCTGGCTTTTATCTTTGCTCATCAGTTTTTCCTATCTGACATCTTCAGGTTTCATCATCGGCCAGGAAACCACGAATTTCCACCACCGCTTCCTTCAAGCCAACCCGCGAGGCCTGCACCCCATCGGGAAAAGCGTTTAGCAGTCGTGATGGCAAGGCGCGGTCGAGCATGACAAAGACTCCTTTGTCGCTGGTCCGCCTGATCAGCCGTCCGTAGGCCTGTTTCAGTTTAAGCCGTGTCAGGGTTTCATCGTAAGCGCGACCACCGAAAGCGGCACGCCGGGCCCGGTGCAAAATATCAGGGCGCGGCCACGGCACCCGGTCAAAAACAATCAACCGCAGTGAGCGGCCCGGCACATCGACCCCGTCCCTGACCGCGTCGGTACCAAGCAAACAGGAATCTTCCTCTGCCCTGAAAATGTCAATCAGGGTTCCCGTATCAAGAGCCTCCACATGTTGGGCCAAAACCTGCATACCAGCCTCATCAAGGGGTGCTGCAATGCGATCATGAACGGCCCGTAATCTGGAAATCGCCGTGAACAGGCCAAGTCCGCCACCACCGCTGGCCAGAAACAGTTCCCGGTAAGCCGCCGCAACCTGGGTTACATCTGATTTATCGACGTCACCGACAACCAGGACACGGGTCCGCCCGGCGTAATCAAAGGGTGAGTCGACCGCCGCCAGGATGGCTGGTGTGGGCAAATGCCGTGAGCCTGTCCGTGTCTCCGCGCCGGTCCAGCCGGAGAGATCCTCCGTCTCATTTTCATCGCGCATATGAGCCGGTTCGTCGCCGCCTTCAGGTCCATGGTCGCGCAGTGTCGCCGAGGTTATCAACGCACCATGAGCAGGGGCAAGCACGGTTTCGGAAAAAGGCAAGGTCGGATCAACGTAATGACGGTGCATACCGACATCAACCTCGCGCCCATCGATGCGTTCGACACCGAACCAGTCGATAACTTCTTCGGGCGTTTCGTTATGAAGCGCCTTCAGCATCGAGGCCCAGGCGTTTAATTGATCGACCCCGCGGCGCTGCAAGCCACGGCTGACCGCCTCGATACGATTGCGGGTGGCGCTGTCCAAAGTATCGGCCTCCACATCAAGCAGACGAACCAGTGACTGGATTAGTAATTGCAAGGGTTTGCGCAGACGAATCAGCGCGGCTTCAAGAGCCCCGGCGGCCTCGAGCAATCCGGGAACCGGACTTTCCGTTCCCGCTTCCAGGCTGTAGGTCGCTGCGCCACCGGTTTCGCGGGCGTAGACCTGTTGGCGCACGAAGCTTAAGAATTCTTCAGTCGGCCCGACCGCCTCGCCACCGGCAACCCGCTGTCGCCAAGCTGGGCCGGGAAGCACCCGGGCGGCGCGAAGGGCTTCATCTAATGCGGCCATGGCCTCGTCATCTCCAGCGATCAGGTCTTCCATACGGGCGGCAAGGCCCCGCGAACGTGAATGACGACCAGCCTCGGCCCCCAGCAACCAGCGCCGAAGATCTTCAGCCTCAAAACCGGTCAGGTCGGCGGAAAAAGCACTGTCAGCGGCGCCGAAAATATGATGGCCCTCGTCGAACACGTAACGGGTCGGAAGCTGACCTTCCTCACCACCCATGGCAGCCTGAATCATCACCAGGGCGTGGTTGGCGACAACGATGCGGGCTCCACGGGCGCGCCTGATTGTGCGTTCTATAAAACAGCGACTGTAGTGTAAACAGGCAGAATAGGTGCACTCGCCGCGCTTGTCTGTCAGATCAAGGGTGGTGCCGCGACCGACCAAATCGGCGAGCCAGGAGGGAAAGTCGCCCCCGATCATATCGCCATCGCGGGACTTAAGTGCCCAGCGTGCCATCAGGCCCAGGCCGATAGCCTCACCGGGGGCACCTGCACCCGAACGCAGTCGGCCGGTTGCCTCGGCGAAATTGAGCAGGCAGAAATAATTCTCGCGGCCTTTACGAATAACCACCTTGTCGATTTTTTCAACCGGGTCGGGGTAAAGTCTGTCCAGCTCGGCGTCGAGCTGGCGTTGCAGGTTGCGGGTAAAGGTCGAAATCCACACCGCCCCTTCATTCTTTTCAGCCCAGACACTGGCCGGTGCGATGTAACCCATAGTCTTGCCGACGCCGGTTCCTGCATCTGCAAGGACGACGTTGGGTTCGCCGCGCTTGTTTCTGGCATCGAAGGCCGGGGCGACGGCGCCCGCATAATCGGCTTGTCCGGGCCTGTTTTCTGCTCCTGAGCCCAGCAACTTGACCAATTGAGCGCGAGCCTCAACCGGTTCGACGGGCAAGTCGCGGGGCGGTGTTTCAGGGCCACGGTCATTCCATTCCGATAATCGATCCCAGACCGCAAGCCCGGCCGCCGCACTGCCCGAATGGGGTTGCTCGCCTGCACCCAAAGCCGCCAGCACCGGCTCCGCCCAACGCCAGCCACCGCGCTGCATGGCCCAGGCGATAGCGCCGGAATCGCGATCTCTGGGCATCGTCGCCAGTTCGGAAATCAGGGCGTGGGCCGCAGCCATCAGGCTTTCAGCTTCCTGCTCGTGGCTGGTTGGCAAGGCGAGACCCAGCACTTCGGCCAACCCACGCGGTGTCGGCAGGGTGAATTCGGCGGGGCGGACGAAGGCGTACAGTTCGAGCACATCAAAGACGGCAAACGGCTTTACACCCAGCCTGGCAAAAAAACTTCTGCCGTGGCAAATGATCGGCGGCTGTGCAGATTGAAG
Source organism: Rhodospirillaceae bacterium (assembly GCA_018662005.1). Lineage (NCBI taxonomy): Bacteria > Pseudomonadati > Pseudomonadota > Alphaproteobacteria > Rhodospirillales > Rhodospirillaceae > Rhodospirillaceae bacterium. Next base: position 50,744 of record JABJHA010000002.1, read on the forward strand.
ACGCCGTGCAACCTCTTGCCCGGCCAGGGTATCAACCTCGCCATCGGCACTCAGCCAGACCACACCCCTGACCCCGGCGATCAGGGCCGGGGCGTCAGGTAACAGGACAGGGCGGGTTGGGGTGGGCGTGTCTTCAATCATGGGGCCGGATTATAAGCGGCACAGAGACGAGAGCATTAAAAAACGAAAAATTTTTCCAATTAACAAAAATCTGTCAGTATGCAATTTGGGCTTAGCGGGAAAGAAACGATTATGGCCAATGAACGGCCCAGTCCAGTCATTATCGATTCCAAGGGTGGAAAGCCGTGGGAGTTTCCTGACGGCTTGTGGCAAAAGATTCCGGCCCTGCAAGCCATTCGCCTGCGCCGCACGGTCAATGAGAAAATCCTTCCCCTTCTTTATCAACTCGATGACATGTTCCCGCGCGCCGGTGACAGCAAACACCGCCACATAAAAGGCATGTCAATAAACGATATTGAATCCGATATATCATCCACCGTTCTGGCCCTGCATCTGTTTGACATTGCCATTGAAATGGGACTATTGAAATTCGCCAACAAGGGCGCAAAAAAAGGCGCAAAACCGGGCCCCAAGACGCCCGTCGGCAGTTGTGGCATGAGCATTGCCGAAGCGCGGCGCTATTTCCTGGAAGACGCCGCCCGCAATATCCTTAAAGAGGCCGGACATGATCCAAAAAAGCTGCACGACATGCTTGGTAATTATGATCTGAAAGATCCATCAAGCCTTTTTAAATTGAAACTGATGGCGACCTTTGACCCGCTGACCATTTCCGAACTGAAGGAAGGGTTGCGCGGCAACATGGGCAAGCTGTTTGATTGTGACGAGGAATTCTTCAGGGTCTTGAAAAAGGCCAAGCCCACGAACTTCCTGCGCCCGTTACGCCAAACCCTGGGTAAGAATTTCCCCGATATTCTTGAATGGGACGGGACGTTTATTCGCGCCGTTGCCGAAGGCCTGGAGCATAGCGCCAAGATTATCGCCCTCGGGCGGAGCCTGCTTGAGATAGAAGACCCGGAAATCGCCCGCGCCCTTGGTCGCTGGCCCATAGAAGAAGCCGTCGTCAAGGACAAGGTGAAGGGCAAGAAAAAAACCTACATCACCCGAATTGAGCAGGTCCGAAAATTGCTGGGGGACGAATTTCGCATTTTAATGAAATCAAACGCTGCCGTTATTGATCAGGCCGGAAACTGGAAAGATGACGAAATCGAACGCATCAAATTCTTTGTCGGCTATATTAACGGTGAAGTAATCGAAACCCTGTCAGAACTTCCCTTCGCCTATACGGTCAACATCATGGAAGGTTTGTGGAGCACCGTCAGTCGTGAATTTATGGAAGAGCAGCTGACCACGCCTGAGGCCATCAGCGCACTGAAATCGATTATCGCAAAGATCAAGCAGATGGGCATCGACTCGACGACACCGGAAAAGGTCAAAGGCATGATTGAGAACAAATTCTTCGACGAACAACTATCCCAATTTTACAAATAGACCAGGACCATGCTGAGCATCCGCAATCTTGCCGGAACCGGCATTGGCCCCATCGACCTGAAACTGGCCGGTGGCGAGGTGGCGGCCATCACCGGTGCCTCGGGGGCCGGCAAATCCTTGTTGCTTCGCGCCATCGCCGATCTGGATCCCAACGAAGGGGAGATTATGCTTGATGGCGAGGAGCGCTCAACAATGCCCGCCCCAAACTGGCGCGCCCAAGTCGCCTACGTCGCCGCCGAGACCAGCTGGTGGGCGGAACGGGTTGGCGATCACTTTGAAGAAAAGCGATCCGCGACACAGCTGCTGGAGCAAGTCGGCCTGGGGGAAAGCGTCCTTGACTGGTCAATCCCAAGAGTATCCACAGGCGAGAAACAACGCCTCGCCCTGGTCCGTTCACTTGTCGGCAAGCCCCGGGTTTTACTTCTGGATGAACCAACCTCCGCCCTGGACGCTACCAATCGGCAACTTGTCGAACAGCTGCTTATCGGACGGCTTGGTGAGGGAACATCCATTATCATCGTCACCCATGACCCGGAACAGGCCAAACGCTTAAAGGCCAAACGCTATCATCTTGAAGCCGGGGTTTTGGAGGCCAGCCCATGACCTTCATCGCCCTTGGCTACGCCGACCTTGTCATTGCCTCGTTGTTACTGCTGCTCAGTGGTCTGCTGTCCATATTTCTGCGTTTGGGAATAGAGCGGCAGATCGGCATCGCCGCCCTGCGCATGGTCATTCAATTGATGTTGATCGGTCTGGTTTTAAAGTTCCTCTTTCAAATGGTCTCGCCGTTGTGGACCGGGGTCGCAGCGGCGATCATGATTGCCCTTGCCGGACGCGAGGTGATGGCCCGGCAAAAACGCAAGTTTTCCGGCTGGTGGACTTATGGGCTTGGTACATCAAGCCTGATGATTGCCTGTTCCATCGTCACCGTGCTCGCCCTGACCACCCAGATCAGGCCGGAACCCTGGTTTGACCCGCGTTTCGCCATACCGATTCTTGGTATGATATTGGGCAACACCATGAACGGCGTTTCTATTGGTCTGGACAGGTTGATGAGCTCTGCCGTTGAGGGACGGGCCATCATCGAAACACGGCTGTCACTGGGCCATGACCGGGTGCGGGCATTCAAACCGCTGGTTCAGGAATCCGTGCGCGCCGGGCTTATTCACATCATCAACGCCATGTCGGCAGCCGGGTTGATATCGCTACCCGGCATGATGACGGGGCAAATTCTGGCCGGTGTCGACCCGACCGAGGCCGTTAAATACCAGATTTTGATCATGTTCCTGATCGCCGGTTCGACAGCCCTTGGCACCCTGGCCGCCGTGGTCTTCGCCGCCCGTAGGCTGACCGACAGCCGTCACCGCCTGCGCCTGGACCGTTTGGCGTGATGATTCATTATTCCTAAACTGAATCAAAATAGAGTCGTCAGCCAGTCATAGAATCGCCTATGCTGATTCCAGATCAGTGGAGAGGATTTGTCCCGACATGGCCCACGCAACCCCCGACGCACCCGGCATCAAGATGCCCAGGAAGCCCGATCTGGCCGACCATTTCATCGCCTGTAGCTCACTGGGGCGCTATTTGACGGTCTTTGATGAAAGCCGTTTTGTCATTACAGATGATTTCAACCAGGAAGGCGCGGTCAACCGGACTGCCGCCGCCGTCGCTTCAATTTTCTCCAATGATCCGCTGGTCGCCGAAGCCGCCCTGCTGCCGCTTAGCAAGGCAGCGCTGGCCAAAGACAGCAGCGAGCGGGAAAGTTACGAGGAACTGTTCACGCTTATCGAGGCCCAGGCGCTAAATTCGACAGTCAAGGAATCGGCTCAGTCCTTGCTGGAATCAGGTTTCCGCGAGGCCCGCATCCGCGAGATAGAAGAAACCCTGGGCGGCAAATTAAGCCCGGCCCGGGTCCGCTATCGTGCCTTCCTTGAAATTGTCCGCCACCTGACCGAACACAAGATCACACCGCAGCTTTTCCGGGACGAATTTCTGGATTTCACTTACGCCGTGGCCGGTCGTCTTGATTTCGGCATTTACAGCTTCTGCCTGGACCGCATTTTCTCAAACGAGCAAATTCCCATGAAAGCCAAAGGCTTTGTGGTTTCCGAACTGCTTGGCTTCCCGGCGACCATTCGTCGCGAGTTGTTGACCAATCTTCTGACTCTTGAGGGTCTGGAAAAACGCCTTGGCGAGTTTGTCCGCGACGCCATTATTCAGAAACTGGGCGACGTGGCGGCAACGGAAATCGAGTTGCTGGCAGCGCTTAAGACATCGCAGATGTCCATGGACGACATCAACAACATGATCGCCGGTAGCGCCTGACAACGGTTCAGGTGGCTTTCTTCTTGCAACTGTCAATAATAGCCTGAAGTTTCCCGACAATTGCGGCTGCTGAGTCCCCGGTTTCCTCGGACTTTGCAGCCAGTGTCTTAAATCCATTAAAGGAATCAACGCTGGCGACGGCTATCCCGTGATTCTGATTGTTTACCCACAAGGCAAAATTATCTTTATCTGTATCAGAACCCACAATGGCCTGAACGGCTAACAGTTGGGTCTTGGGATCTGGTTTTTTGGCATCTTCTTTCAGTTTTTTCATCTTGGCGAGCAAATCAGATTGAAGTTCGGTTGTCCGGGCCAAGGTTGATTCGAAGATCTTGCCAAGATCGACAACATCGATTGTTAAAAGATGAACGACTTCCCGACGAATGTCGCGAACGTTGTTCCACAAGACCATACCTGCGGCATTTTTTGCAGAATCGAGGGCACCATCGGCGGCAAGTGCCGACTGATGAGCAATCGTATCCGCAATGATAGTATCGCTAAGATCTTTCTGCATCCGGATTAACTGGCTCAGGCGTCCCATTTGTTCATCACTCGGTGGGACTCTTCGAGTTACTAATTCAACCTGAATATCTTTTTGCTGCCCCGAGAATATCTCATGAGCCCGTTGCTCGACGCCCTCGAAAGCATTAAACCCGGTCGAATTGCTGGTTACCCCGGCAAGGATTAAACCATCAATACCGGTGGCCTGATCAACGGCGCAATCAAGGGCGGCCAAACCCGCTTTCAAAACTTCGCCGCCGTGCTGGGTGTTGGCAAAATCCTCGAACACCAATGTACCGGCCGCCCCGAACCCCAGTCCTTTAAGGACATCGACAGAGGCATCATAACCAGCTGCAACGGCACCGGCAAAACCGAGAGTCGAGAGCAGCCCGGATGCCGTTCTGTTAGCCTTTACGTAGTCGGACCTCAAGCCATCAAAGGCCTTTCGAGTTCGCTCAGCGAACAACAACGCATCTTTAATGTCGCCTGAATTCAAAACCGGGTCTTTTTCCTCGTCGGGAGCAGGCTCTGTATTGCGGGCCCGCGTCGCATCACTGGGTTCCAGGCTCGGGCCCATAAAGATTGTGCCCAGGCAACCGCTGAGCAGACTGGCAACAATGAAAACAAAAACCAGCTGATAAAAACCAAATGCGCGCCTGGCACGGTGAAATGTAAGTCTGTTCATGAAATCCTCCCACACGGGTCACAACACCGCCGTTGTGCGGCTCGGTTATGCCCAGGGAAGTGAGTATCAAGATAATCATAAGGGGAAAATCTTACAAGTACAATCTATGTAAAGGGGCACTACAAGTGTGGTCATTGTCGTCCGAAAGTGTATTAAGAACCTTCGGTTTCGATATTCAGACCCTCACCACAATGCTTACAGTGGATGGCATCCGGGTCGTGACGCTTGAGGCCACAGGTCGGGCATTTGTAGCGCACTTTTGCCGGTTGAAAGATGGTCTGCACAAGGCGCAGGAACAGCGCCACCCCAAACACCATAATCACCACCGAAAGCACCCGCCCCATGTCGTCGTGCAGGGTGATGTCGCCAAAACCGGTGGTCGTCAGGGTGGCGACGGTGAAATACAGGGCATCCATGTAGGTGGAAATTTCAGGGTTTATGCGCTCTTCAAGAACGTAAACGATGGCCGTGATGAAGAAGATAAAGACGAGCAGGTTGGTGATCGAATGGATGATGTCTTCATTGCGGGCGAAGAATTTAAACTCGCTTCGCAGGTCTTTAAGAACGTGATAGGAGCGCAGCAAGCGAAGGGCCCGCATCACCCGCAGGAAGGCAAAATTACCGGTCAGCACCGGCGCCAGCAGGGTTGCAATGACGATCAAATCGACCCACGTCATCAATTGCATCATGTAGCGGGGACGGTCTTTTTCGATCCACAGGCGGATCACGAAATCCACCGACAAAATAGCTGCCAGGATAAAATCCAGGGTAATGATAAGCGGCGTTATCTCGACCATGGAGGTGGCGATAAAAAAGGTGATAGTGGCGATATCGAAGGCCAGTAGCCCGTAACGAAATCGAACCGCCTGACGGGATCGCCCGTTGTAAAGTTTTCCAAGTTTGTCGTGCAGTTTATTCATGGTCGTCCCGATGCATGGTGTTTGCTGCAGTCAGTTTAGTTTGTCACTTCATAGCTTAGAATGGCACGGAAATTCTGGATCAATATGAAATTTTTTTTCCAGTTTTAGTACGGATTAAAAGTGCAAAGTCACAACATGGAAGTTTTATCATTGTTTTGTAACAATATATTGCTACTGCCAGGGCGTTGTTTTTCCGTATCCTGAAAATATTATTCTCAACAACCCGTTGGAATAATCAAATTAGGCATCGTCAAAGGATAACGGTATGAACAATGTCCTCAATTGTACGGGTCATGAACTGAAACTTCCCAATATCGTTGATAGCGACGGAGCCTTTGTATTCGATGAAAGGGGGGAACGCTATCTCGATCTGGAATCCGGCATTTGGTGTACGCCTTTGGGCCACAAGAACGCCGGGGTCAATGCGGCAATCACACGACAGATCAATTTGCTTACCCATGCCGGTTTCTGCTTTTCCAATGACATTGTTGAGGACGCCGCGAAGGCCGTTCTTTCCATTACCGGTTTTCAGGATGGCAAATGTGTATTTTTAAGTTCAGGCAGCGAAGCCATCGAACTAGCCCGACAATTATGCAAACACATCACAAAAAAAACTGTCACCATGTGCCTGCATGATGCCTACCTTGGATCTTTCCGTTCCGTTACTAACCGGGACGACGACTGGCATCTGTTTGACTGGAGCCAATGCGCGGTTTGCCCCGAAAGGGAAGATTGCAACAGCGAATGTCCAAAGCTGAAAAACATCCCTGATGATATTTCGGAGTTTGTTTTCGAACCAGGTAGCGCTTCCGGTTTTGTACGGTTTCCCAGTGTTTCACTGATAAGAAATATTGTTGACATTATCCGGGCGCAGGGCGGCAAGATCATTGTCAATGAAGTGACCACCGGAATGGGGCGGACCGGTAAATGGTTTGGTTACAACCATTACTCAATCGAACCCGATCTTGTAACCATCGGAAAAGGTCTCGGAAACGGCTACCCGGTCAGTGCTGTGGCCATCAATCACGAGACGGCAGGTGAGTTGGAAGGAGGGACTTTCAAGTACGTGCAATCTCACCAGAATGACCCACTAGGGGCCGCCGTTGCCCGTACGGTTATAAAGTTACTGGATGAAAAGGGATTGATCGACAGAGCGGCCATTTTGGGCAAAAAAATCCTGCAAGAACTAGAAACACTCACCATGAGCAAACACGTCACAGAGGTTCGCGGACGCGGTATGATGTTTGCTGTTGAGTTCGCGCAAAAAACAGTTGGCGACAAGATTTATGACCAGTTGTTGGATAGGGGCTACATTGTCTGCAACAGGGGAGGAATGTTTCGGCTCGACCCGCCACTGATGATAGAGGAATCGGATATCCTTGAATTTGTAAGTGTGTTCAGGGGCTTGTTGGCCGATATATGATGACGTTGATCGTATTGTCGATTTCGTTCCCTACCGCTCATAATCCAAACTTGGGGCCAGCCAGCGTTCGGCTTCTTCTATGCTGATCCCTTTGCGGGTGGCGTAGTCTTCGAGCTGGTCTTTTGAGATTTTACCGATGCCGAAGTATTGCGCTTCCGGGTGGGCGAAATAGAAGCCGGATACCGAGGCCGCCGGCAGCATGGCCATGCTTTCGGTCAACGAAATGCCGGCCTGCGCCTCCGCATCAAGCAAATTGAACAGGGTCGATTTCTCCGTGTGGTCCGGGCACGCAGGGTAACCCGGGGCCGGGCGGATGCCCTGGTATTTTTCCTTGATCAGCTCTTCGTTGGCCAAATCTTCGTGGACCGCGTAGGCCCAGAATTCCCGGCGCACCCGCTGGTGCATGTGTTCGGCGAAAGCCTCTGCCAGACGGTCGGTCAGGGCTTCGAGCAAAATCGCGTTATAATCATCGTTTGCCGCCTTAAAGGCCTCGACCCGCTCGCGCATTCCATGACCCGTGGTCACGGCAAAACCGCCGATGTAATCGGCGACCTTGGTTTCCCTGGGGGCGATGAAGTCAGCCAGCGAGAAATTGGCGCGATCGGAATTCTTAAGCATCTGCTGGCGCAGAAAATGCAACGTCGAGGCAACATCGGTACGGCTGTCGTCTTTATACAATTCCACATCGTCATGACCGACTGTGTTGGCAGGAAAAAAGCCGATAACGGCGCTGGCATCGAGCCATTTCTCTTCAATGATTTTCTCGAGCATGGCCAGGGCGTCGTGAAACAGCGCCCGCGCCGCCTCACCGCTGGTCTCGTCTTCCAGAATTGCCGGATAGTTTCCCTTCATCTCCCAGGTTCGGAAGAATGGCGTCCAGTCGATGCATTCGACCAAATGGGTTAAATCGTAATTTTCAAAAGTTTTGACGCCTAAAAAAGTTGGCTTGGGCGGCGCTGCGTTCGACCAGTCGATGTTCAACCGGGCCTGCCGGGCCGCTTCCAGCGTATGTTGACGTCCGCTGCGGTTGCGATTGGCATGGCGTTCACGCAAATCCTCATAATCGGCGGCCACCCCGGCCACATATTCTATACGCGAACTGTCAGATAGCAGGTTGGTTGCGACGCCGACGGCGCGTGACGCATCGTTGACGTGGACGATGGGGCCTTCATAATTGGGCGCAATCTTGACCGCCGTATGAACCGGCGAAGTGGTCGCCCCGCCGATCAGAAGCGGTATATCCAATTCTGCGCGCTGCATTTCGGCGGCAACTGTACACATTTCATCGAGCGACGGCGTAATCAGGCCGGACAGGCCGATCATATCGACATTTTCCTGTTTGGCGACTTCCAGAATTTTGGCATAGGGAACCATGACGCCCAGATCGATGACCTCGAAGTTGTTGCATTGCAGAACCACGCCGACAATGTTTTTGCCGATGTCATGAACATCGCCCTTGACCGTCGCCATCAGAATTTTGCCCTTGGCCGACGAGCTGTCGCCGGAGGCTTTCTTTTCGGACTCGATAAACGGCAGCAAATGGGCCACCGCCTGTTTCATCACCCGCGCCGATTTAACCACCTGCGGCAGGAACATTTGACCCGAACCGAACAGGTCGCCGACCACATTCATGCCATCCATCAGCGGCCCTTCAATAACCTCGATGGCGCGATCCGTAGCCTGACGGGCTTCTTCGGTATCCTCGACCACGTATTCCGTGATCCCTTTGACCAGGGCGTGTTCCAGTCGCCCCGCAACGGGGGCTTCGCGCCAGCTTAAGTCAGGGACCATGTCCTTGGCGGCGATGCCTTTGGTAGCGTCGGCAACATCAAGCAAGCGTTCGGTGGCATCATCACGGCGGTTAAGAACCACGTCTTCAACCCGTTCGCGAAGTTCCTCGGGGATATCCGCATAAATCGCCAACTGACCGGCGTTGACGATACCCATGGTCATACCGGCGTTAATGGCGTGGTAGAGAAACACCGAGTGCATGGCCTCGCGTACCGGGTTGTTGCCGCGGAACGAGAACGACATGTTTGAAACGCCACCGGAAATGGAGGCGCCGGGAAGATTTTCTTTAATCCAGGCGCAGGCACGAATGTAATCGACAGAGAAATTGCGATGCTCGTCAATGCCCGTGGCAATAGGGAAAATATTGGGGTCGAAAATAATATCTTCAGGCGCGAAGCCAACCCGCTCGGTCAGCACTTTGTAGGAACGCCCGCAAATGTCGATCATCCGCTCAAAACTATCGGCCTGACCCTGCTTGTCAAAGGCCATGACGATAACGGCGGCACCGTAACGCAAAACCTCTCGCGCCTGGTTGGCGAAGATATCCTCGCCTTCCTTCATGCTGATCGAGTTTACCACCCCCTTGCCCTGCACACATTTAAGCCCGGCGACAATAACCGGCCATTTCGACGAATCAATCATCACCGGCACCCGGCTGATATCGGGTTCGGAGCCCAAAAGGTTCAGGAACGTGTGCATTTCCTTCTCTGCATCAAGCATGGCATCGTCCACATTGACGTCGATAATCTGGGCCCCGCTTTCGACCTGACCCCGGGCGATATCAAGTGCCGTTTCATATTCGCCTTCGCGGATCAGCCGGGCAAACTTGGCTGAACCGGCAACATTGGTACGCTCACCAATATTGATAAAGCCTGTGACGTCATCAATGCTTAAGGGTTCCAGCCCGGACAAATGGGCATGACCGTCAGGGCTGGCATAGAGCCGAGGCTTGATACCATCAACCGCCGCTGCAATGGCGTTGATGTGACCCGGCGTGGTGCCGCAACAACCGCCGACAATATTGACAAGGCCGCTTAAGGCGAATTCCTTGAGCATATCGGCCATATATTCCGGGCTATCGTCATAGCCGCCGAATTCATTAGGCAGACCGGCATTGGGGTGGACGCTGACGGCGATCTGAGCGACGTTTGAAACCGCCTGCACATGGGGACGCAAATCCTTGGCACCGAGGGCGCAATTGAAGCCGATGCTGATGGGTTTTACATGGGCGACGGAATTCCAGAACGCTTCGGGTGTTTGCCCGGTCAGGGTGCGTCCCGAAGCATCGGTAATGGTTCCCGACACCATCACCGGGACATGGATGTCGTGGTCATCAAAATATTTCAACACAGCATAAATAGCGGCCTTGCAGTTCAAGGTGTCGAACACGGTTTCGATCAACAGAAGATCAGCCCCGCCTTCAAGCAATCCATCTATTTGCTCCGCGTATGCTGCGACCAGATCATCAAACAGGATATTGCGATAACCCGGATCATTGACATCAGGCGATATGGAAGCGGTTCGATTGGTCGGCCCCAGGACACCGGCGACAAAGCGCGGTTTATTCGGCGTTTTCGCCTGCGCCTCGTCAGCAGCCTGTCGGGCAAGACGGGCCGAAGCAACGTTCATTTCGCGGACCCGGCCTTCAAGCCCGTAATCGGCTTGAGAAATCGTCGTCGCATTGAAGGTGTTGGTTTCAACAATATCAGAACCGGCATCAAGGAACGCGCCGTGCAATTCCTTGATCAGATCAGGCATGGTCAGGCTCAACAAATCATTGTTACCCTTCAAGTCCTGGCCATGATCTGCAAACAACTGGCCCCTGTAATCAGCTTCAACCAGTTTTCTGTCCTGGATCATCGTCCCCATCGCCCCATCAAGGACAAGGATGCGTTCGGTCAGTAGTTTTTGGATCGGGTTGTTCATATCAATTATTTCCTGACGCCCAGAATGTGACAGATTGCATACGTCAGATCGGCGCGGTTTAGAGTGTAAAAGTGAAAATCGTTGACGCCGCTGGCATGCAGAATGCGGCATTGTTCGGCGGCAACCGAGGCGGCGATAAGTTTGCGTGTTTCCGGGTCATCATCCAGACCGTCAAATAATTCGGTCAACCAGTCAGGAACAGTGGTGCCGCTCAATTTCGAGAATTTTTTCACCTGTGTAATGTTTGTCACCGGCAGGATGCCCGGAACGATAGGCACATGAATGCCAGCCGCGCGGGCCCGCTCAAGGAACCTGAGATAGGTTTCAGGTTCAAAGAAATACTGGGTGATGGCACGGGTCGCCCCGGCATCGATTTTTCGCTTCAGGTTATCAAGATCTGCTTCCGGGTTTTTCGATTCCGGATGGCTTTCAGGGTAAGCGGCGACACTGATTTCAAAATCAGCGACTTTTTTCAGACCCGACACCAGATCGGAGGCATAAGCGTAGCCGTCCGGATTTGCTTGATACGACCCTGCACCTTCGGGCGCATCGCCACGCAAGGCGACGATGTGACGAATGCCAGCTTGCCAATAACGTTTGGCGATGTCGTCGATTTCCTGACGGTGGGATCCAACGCAGGTCAGGTGGGCAGCCGCTTCCAGGTTGGTTTCCTTGGCGATCTTGACGACGGTTTCGTGGGTTCGCTCACGGGTCGTTCCCCCTGCCCCGTAGGTCACCGATACAAACGATGGTTTAACCGGGGACAATCTGTCGATACAGGACCACAGGGATGCTTCGGCTTTTTCGGTGGCAGGAGGGAAAAATTCAAATGAGACTTTGACTCCTTCAGGCAGCGGCAATGCGACGATCATGGACGGATGGGGCCTGCGACCCGCTGCGGTGACGTTTAATAATTCCTGATAACGGCTGGTTTTTTCTCTTCTGGTCATGATGCAGAATTTCCACTGTCATTCTTTTGCCCCAACCAGATGGCGACCGTCAGCGGGTCGCCCGTCAGATGCTCGCTTTTCAACAAGGACATGCCGCTTGCCTTGAACCATGCGGCTACTTCGGCTTCATCAAAACCCAGACGCCGGTGGGCATGTTCATCGCGCAGGCTTTCCTCGCCATGGGGAGCAAAATCAACCAGTAAAAGCAGACCGCCCGCCTTTAGCACACGCGCCGCCTCGCCCACAGCCCGGCCGGGACGATCAAGAAAATGTAGGACCTGATGCATGGTCACCGTGTCGAAGGCGCTCGCCTGAAAAGGAATTTGATACATATCAGCCTGACGCACAGCGCAATTATTGCGTCCTGCCCGCTCAAGATTGGCCCGCGCGACGCTCAACATTTCCCGTGAAAGATCAATCCCCTCGCCCTTGATCAGGCGCTCCCCAAAAAGCTCCAACATACGTCCTGTACCAGTTCCGACATCCAGCAGTTCATCAATTTGGCGCCCGTCAAGCATGTCGAGCAAGACCCGCTCAACAACACTGTCATCGACATGCAAAGAGCGCAGTTTGTCCCAGCTTTCTGCATTACGGCGAAAATAATCAGCCGCCGCCCGTTCACGCTCATTTTTAACCAGCGACAAACGTTCCAGATCCCGAGCAAGCGTCCCGTCATGATCGGGCAACATCGCATTTAACTGCTCGGCCAGATGGGCAGCAGCGCCTTCCTGCGCCTGCCTGTGGAACACCCAACTGCCTTCCCGAATGCGCTCAAGCAACCCTGCTTCGGTGAGCAATTTCAAATGTCGGGACACCCTGGGTTGGCTTTGTCCCAATATTCCAACGAGCTCACTGACCGTCAACTCACCATGGGCACACAACGCCAGCAGACGCAGCCGGGTCGGCTCCGCCGCCGCACGAAGGGCGCTCAACAAGGGTTCGATGGACTCCATAATGTGGCTCTTTCTGCTCCGATTTCGGGGTTTAAGAGGCTGAAAATTGAATTTAAATGTTATTAAATCAAGATATAAGCATATCTTTATATGGTTTTGACAAAAAGGTCCATTCCTTTTTACAAACCTTGTACAGGCATGTTTTTATTTAAGAATCCGGACTCTTGATAAATTTTACCTAAAATCGGGGTTGCCGTTGTTTTGGTCGCGAAGCTTGATGCCTTCATCTGTGTGGCTTTTTTGCAACATAGGTCTCCGCTCGTTTTGAAAGCGGGCTGTCTGCGCTGGTTTTTATCTGAATGCTATGTTATTTCATTAGTGGATTCGCATCGCCATTGGTTCCAATGACGACGTGGGTGTTGCAATCGGGACGCACTTAATGATCCCGGAGTTGAGGTTTTGTTATTTGGTGGTTTTTTTTGCTGCTTCCGAATGGCGTTTTACGACGCGGTTATAAATAACGACGGGACGTGTTTTTTTAGATGCTTATTCGCTTATTGGAAACAGTCACCAAATCCCGGTTAGGCTCACGCTTCCTGGTTCTGGCTTTTGCTTCTGTGCTGATGGTTGGTTGCGCAACAGCGCCCGATTCCAACGATCCCGAGGCCGTCGCTGAATATCAGGAGATCAATGATCCCGCAGAGCCAACCATGCGAGCGATTTTCGCCTTCAATCAGGCTCTCGACACGGCCGTTCTGAAACCGGTTTCCAATGTTTACCGTAACGTTGCACCTGATAAGGTTCGTACTGGCGTTCATAATTTCCTCAACCATCTGCGCACCCCGGTGATTTTCTTCAACGATGTCCTGCAGGGCGAGTTTGAGAGCGCCATCACCACCCTGGTGCGCTTCCTGATCAACACCACAGCTGGTATATTTGGCCTTAACGATACCGCTAGCGATTTGGGCATCGAGTTCAAGAACGAAGACTTCGGCCAAACCCTGGCTGTCTGGAACATGCCCGAAGGCCCTTACCTGATGTTACCGGTCTTTGGTCCCTCCAACCCGCGTGACGCCATCGGCCGGGTTGTCGATTTCTTTATTGATCCACTTAACATATGGGCCAGAAATAACAATGAAGACTGGACCATCCCGACGCGCACCGCCGTTGATGCAATCGATTTCAGAGCCCTTCATTACGACGCCATTGAAGATCTTGAAAAATCCTCTCTTGATTTCTACGCGACCATTCGCAGTCTCTACCGTCAGCGCCGAACAGACGAAATCAACAACGGCGAGGTTGATCCTTCGACGGCTGTCCCAAGCATTGGGCAATTCATGGACGACGAACCGGAACCGCGCACCAACGACGAGATTTCACAAACTAACTAGCAGGGGGCACAATGACAATCTGGCGTCCCTTGATTTCCTTTCTGCCCGCTTTCATCGTATTGGCCGGGCTTTCTTTTTCGCCACATCCAGCCTTGTCGGCCTCCTTTGAAGAGGAAGCAACAACCTTCGTTCAAGAGCTGGCCGAAAAGGCGATCCGGGAACTAACCGATAAGGAAACGCCACGGATTGAGCGCATCGAACGCTTTCGGGCATACTTCAATGATCATTTCGCCGTAAGCGGCATCGGTAAATGGATATTAGGCCGCCATTGGCGTAAGGCCAGTGAAGCAGAGCGTGCCGAATACCTGAAACTTTTTGAAGACCTGATGGTGGTTTCCTACGTAGATCGTTTTGCCGCCTACGTTGGGGAGCCCCTGCATATTCACAAAGCCACCCTACTGGACGAAAAAAACGTCACGGTGTTTTCCGACATTCACCAGAAAGATGGCGTCAGCGCCGTGCGGGTTGACTGGCGGGTTGCCCGTAAGGACGAACTTTTAAAGGTCGTCGATGTGATTGTTGAGGGTACTTCCATGAGCAACACGCTGCGCTCGGATTTTGGTTCAATCATCCGTCAGCGCGGCGGCAAGGTTGCAGGCTTGCTTGAAGCCCTGCGTGAAAAAACCGACACCCTTAATAAAGAAGAAGACGGCTAGAACAGGATCAAGCCCCTCAAGCGCCGGGCGGGGCCGTTCGGCTCCTTGCCCCGCCGCATAAGCGGCGGCCCGCAGTCGCGGGCTTGGGGGAGCCCGAAAAAATCAACAACAAAATGAAACTCCTGTTGCCAAGTGAAACTTGACTTCCAGAGGCTTAAGCCAAGCGAACGGAGTGAGCGCCCGGCGACTGAGGGGCATCCCTAACGTTTAAGTGGCTTGTACTTAATACGATGCGGCTGGTCGGCGTCTGTGCCCAGGCGACGATGACGGTCGGCTTCGTAGTCTTCGTAATTGCCCTCGAACCAAACCACCTGACTATCCCCTTCAAAGGCCAGCATATGGGTCGCCAGCCGGTCCAGGAACCAGCGATCATGGCTGATGATAATGGCGCAACCGGCAAAGTTGGCGAGCGCGTCTTCAAGGGCGCTGAGGGTTTCAAGATCAAGATCATTGGTCGGTTCATCAAGGAGCAGAACGTTGGAGCCGGACTTCAACATGTTGGCCAGATGGACGCGGTTTCTCTCGCCACCTGAAAGCTGCCCGACCTTCTTTTGCTGGTCACCGCCCTTGAAATTGAAGCGGGCCACGTAAGCGCGACTTTGCACCGAGTGCTTGCCGAGCATGATTTCATCATGGCCGCCGCTGATTTCTTCCCACACGGTTTTCTTGTCATCAAGAGAGTCGCGGGACTGGTCCACATAACCAAGCTCGACGGTTTCGCCCTTACGAAGCGTTCCGCCATCGGGTTCTTCAGAGCCGGTTATCATTCTGAACAGGGTCGTTTTTCCGGCGCCGTTGGCGCCGATAACACCGACGATCCCGCCCGGTGGCAGTTTGAAGCTCAAATCTTCAATCAGCATCCTGTCGGCATACCCCTTGTTAAGACCTTCGGCCTCAATCACCAGGTTGCCAAGGCGCTGCCCCGGCGGAATAACGATCTGTGCACGGTCTGTATTGCGCTCTTCAGCCTTGGCCAGCAGGTCATCATAGGCCGTGATGCGGGCCTTGCTTTTTGCCTGACGCGCCCTGGGGGAGGCTTGAATCCATTCCAGTTCTTTCTTCAGTGTGCGCTGTCTTGCGCTTTCTTCGTTTTCTTCCTGGGCCAGACGTTTGCGTTTTTGTTCCAGCCAGGCCGAATAATTTCCTTCGTAGGGAATGCCTTTGCCACGATCCAGTTCCAGAATCCAGCCGGTGACGTTATCAAGAAAGTAGCGATCATGGGTAACGATCATGACCGTGCCTTCGTAATCATGAAGAAAGTGTTCCAGCCACGCCACCGATTCGGCGTCCAGATGGTTGGTCGGTTCATCGAGCATCAGGATGTCCGGACGCTCCAGCAACAATTTGCATAAGGCAACGCGACGACGTTCGCCGCCCGACAGGGTGGTGACGTCGGCATCACCTGGGGGGCAACGCAACGCGTCCATGGCAATTTCGATGGTCCGTTCAACTTCCCAGCCACCCACGGCATCAATTTTTTCCTGCAAATCACCCTGTTCGGCGAGCAGATCATTCATTTCATCGTCGTCCATGGGTTCGGCAAAGCGAGCGCTGATTTCATTAAAGCGCTCAAGTAATTCCTTGGTTTCACCCAGTCCTTCCATGATGTTGGCTTCGACGTTCTTGGTCGGATCAAGTTGTGGTTCCTGTTCCAGATAGCCTACACGAATACCATCGGCGGCCCACGCCTCACCGCCAAAGTCCGTATCGATACCGGCGACAATCTTCATCAACGTTGATTTGCCGGCCCCGTTGGGACCAAGCACGCCAATTTTGGCGCCAGGCAGAAATGAAAGTGTGATGCCCTTCAATATTTCCTTTCCGCCGGGGAAAGTTTTGGTCAGGTTTTTCATCACGTAGGAGTACTGATAGGACGCCATTTAGGTCTCCGGAACTTTAATTCAAATGGAACAGGGGCCGTTTGTAACCTATTGCGCAAATGAATCCAAGACGCTGCAAACAGGTGGCGGATATGTTAGGGTAAAGGTGCCATGAACCATCACGCGACCAGCTTGAGAACCATCATCGCCGCCACCTTTGCCGGCTTGATAATGCTCGCCCTGATCATTGCCGCGCTTTCCTGGACATGGGCCGGTCAAACCGCTGCCCTGGGCGTGCTCGCCCTCACTGCCGTCCTGCTGCCGACATGGCTGGCCCTCGACCGGGTGATGGCGGCGCGCCAACACGATCACAGAAATTTGCCCGAAAGGCCGGAATTCTATGACCACGATTTGCTCAATCAGCCGATGCATATCGAGGAGTTGGGCGGCAGGTCCCTTAAATCCCTCACTTATGTGGTTTTCGATACGGAAACCACGGGTCTCAGCCCATCGGGCGGTGATGAAATTATTTCTATCGCCGGGGTTCGGGTTCGTGATGGCAAGATCGAGCGGGGTGATGTCTTTACCTCGTTGGTCAACCCCGGGCGAGACATACCCAAGGCTTCCATCCAGTTTCATGGCATCACCGATGACATGGTGGCCGGTGAGCGGGACATCGCCGCGGTACTTCCGGAGTTCAAGACTTTCATCGGCGAGTCCGTTCTGGTTGCCCACAACGCCGCTTTCGATATGAAATTCCTGAAATTGAAGGAAGAACATTGCCACATTGTCTTCGATCACATCGTTCTTGATACCTTGCTTCTGTCGGTGTTCATGCACGACAAAACAACGAAACACACCCTGGATGCCATCGCCGAACGCCTGGGTGTGGAAATTGAAGGTCGGCATACAGCCCTGGGCGACTCCATGGTTACCGCAGGTATTCTGTTAAGAATGCTCGATATGTTGGAAACACGTGGAATTAGCACCCTGAGGCAAGCCATCAATGCCTCCAACCAGATGGTCGAAGTGCGCAAACAGCAGGAACAGTTCTAGAGCATAAAACCAACGATCAAAATATGTCCGCGGTGAATTCGGATTTTACCCGTTTGCGCAGGTCATCAATGATTTTCAAGGCTTCTGTCAGGCGTTTTTGTTGACGCCCGGACAGGGTTTCCGGATCGACATGGTAGCCGACATGTTTGCCTTCTTTGAAATCCGATATCTGTTTATCAAGCAAAATTCCGGTCAGCAATTCAAAAGCGGCAGCCAATGTCTCGCGCTCGGTTTCGTCGAGAATTCCTTTTAAATGAAGCGCTTCGATGCGGCTTAAAGTCGCGGCTTCGGTGATCGCTTCACGCAGGGACAAAAGACGAATGGCCTCGACCATAGGCAAGGTGCCTGTGTGCTTGAGGTTGATCTGGCCTTTGAATTCCTGCTCTTCATCATCGGTTATGAAGCCGCCAAAAAACCCCAGGGCGACGTTATGATCAGCAATTTCCGAGAACATTGCCGATAAATAAAAATGATTTGCGGCAATCATTTTGGCAACCTGATTGCGCAGCTCGATGGCCAGGTTGACATCCCCATAGACCGATTGAAAATCGAAAAAGATATCCGACAGGCGAATGGCGACAAAGTTATGCTTGCGGCCCCACAAATCGATTTGCCTGACCCACTGTGAAGCCGTTTTACGCCATAACGGATTGATCGCCATGCAGTAGCCCTTGCACAGGGGTAAACCAACACCATCCAGCTCCCTGGTCATGCGATCAGCCAGCTCCATGAAAAAACCATCAACCCGGGTGTGATCCTCATCTGGATAATCTTCAAGAATGAAACCGTTATCCTGATCGGGAAACAGATAGTTTTCACCGCGTCCGCCCGAACCAAAAACAATGGCCGCAAACTTTACTGGTGGCGCGCCAAGCCCTTCGCTTTCCATGTCAGCCAAGCAGGCATCAATCACGCGCCGGTAGATAAGATTGTTCACATGAGTCAACAAAGCCTGCACTTCAGAAGCAGGAAGATTGTCATCAAGAAGTTCACGGGCAAGATCAACCTGGGCTTGCTTGACTTTTTTCAGGCCATCAATGCTGCCCCGGTGGGTCAACTGATCAATTTGGCCCATCATCTTTTCATTGGTTACGGCCATGGCGTCATGCAGATCGATCATGCCCATTGGGTTCCCATCTTCATCGACGACAGGCATATGCTTTAAGTCATAACGGCGCATCCGGGCGATCGCGCGGAACAGATAATCATCTGATGAAATAGACATCACCGGTGTCGTCATCACCTGTGCCAACGGGGTGTCCCCAGGAACCTGAAATGCGACCCGGCGGCTGATGTCCTGTTCGGTAACTATGCCAACAACCATGCCTTGTGCGTCGGTGACGACAACACTTGAAACACGTGCCTCCCGCATGGCCTCGATGGCTTCGGACACGGGGTTGGACGGGCCCAGCACAAGCGGTGCCTGGCGCATGAAATCACGAACCAATTTGGAAAAAATAGCCGTTTGAGAGCGCACCGAATCTCACTCCGATTCTGTCAATTTTTGACGTTTTTCGTTATTATTCAAAAACTCTAATATAAAAGTTAGTTCTTTTGCTCATTTTCCAAAAGAGTCACGCTTTAACATGATTTTTTCAAGCCGTGTTTACTAAACTTTACGCGTCAGGCTATAAAACCACATTAAATCAATAAGATAGAAAAATTAATGTGAAAAAATTCAGGTTTTTTTCAAGAACTTGCCCACCTTTTTTCTTGTAATAAAGTTTCAATTTTCCGAATTGTGAGAAACAACGTTTACAGCGTTGTTTATAATCCTTGGAAATGTTATCAAATTACCAACTTTTATTCGGCTTTTTCACGTTGTTACGCCGGATTAGTTGAGTACTTTTCGCAGTTAGATGCGGCATTTGACTTAAGTAATTCATTTAAGTTGGCGGCCCGTTTAACACAACAGGGACTAGATTAAGGGGAGAAATATCTTGTCTGCTAAAGTTGTATGGCTATTCAGCTTTGTTGCGATCTATTGGGCCTACTGTATTTTCTGGGGCATCAAAAGTTCGCGCATGGCTAAAACTGCCAGTGATTATTTTATTGCTGGTCGTCAGATTTCAATGTGGGTGTTTGTTCTTGCGGCTACCGCGACATCCTTTTCCGGCTGGACCTTTATGGGTCATCCGGGACTGGTTTATCGTGATGGCTTCCAGTATGCATATGCATCCTTTTACACCATCACCATCCCGTTCACGGGTGTTCTATTCCTGAAGCGCCAGTGGATGCTGGGCAAACGCTTCGGTTATGTAACGCCCGGTGAAATGCTTGCAGATTACTTCCAGGGCGATGGCATTCGCATCCTGACGGTCTGTGTGGCGTTGTTGTTCTCGATCCCGTATTTGGGCGTTCAGCTTGGGGCCTCCGGCTTCCTGTTCAACGTTCTGACCGACGGCATGATCGACAAGAACGTCGGCATGTGGGTTTTGTCAGCAGTCGTGCTGATCTATGTCGGCACCGGCGGTCTACGCGCCGTGGCTTATGTGGACACACTACAATGTGTCCTGCTGGCGCTTGGTATTGTCATCACCGGCTTTATCGCGCTTAACGCAGCTGGTGGTTGGGATTCCATGCAGCAAGGCCTCGCCGCTCTCGGCAAGACCGACATCGGCAAATGGGGTTCAACCAAGGGCTATGGCGGCGGTGACTATAACGCCTATCTGGCCATTCCCGGCGTCATTCAATGGACAGCTGGTCTTGGCAAGGAAACCCCGGTTGGCGGTCTTTGGACCGGCGTTATGTGCCTGACATATATGTTTGCCCTAATGGGTATTCAGTCGGCACCGGCGTTTACCATGTGGTCTTTCTCCAACAACAGCCCGAAACCTTTTGCGCCTCAGCAGGTGTGGGCCTCTTCCTTCGGAATTGGTTTCATCTTGTTCTTCTTTACGGCGTTCCAGGGCATGGGTGCTCACCTTTTGGGCGCCAATGGCGGAGTGACTGAAGCCGGCTTGGCGTTGAATAATATTTTACCGGACCTGACTGCTAACAAGCAGGGTGGACTGGTGCCGCATTACTTCAACTCCATTGGTGACAGTTATCCGTGGCTTGTCGGTATCCTGGCCGTATGTGCGCTTGCCGCCATGCAGTCAACGGGTGCTGCTTATATGTCAACCGCCGGCGGTATGCTGACGCGTGACCTGTACAAGCGTTACCTGAACCCGACAGCTTCACACACGACGCAGAAACTGTTCGGTCGTATGGGCGTTCTGTTCATCGTCCTGTCGGCGCTTCTGGTTGCCACCTACTCCCAAGACGCACTTGTGCTCCTTGGTGGTCTGGCTGTCGCCTTTGGCTTCCAGATGTGGCCATCGCTTGCCGCAGTAACATGGTTCCCGTGGATTACCCGTCAGGGCGCCACGGTTGGCCTGTTCTTCGGTCTTCTCGCAGTTATCTTCACCGAGAGTTTCGGTGCAGCCATCGCCGGCACGTTCGGCATGGAACTGGCGTGGGGTCGCTGGCCGCTGACCATGCACTCGGCCTTCTGGGGTATGTTGTTTAACCTTGGCTTCTGTCTGCCGATTTCGGCTATGACGCAGACCGACGAGGCAACGGCACACCGCATGAAGTACCACAACTTCCTTCGGGAACACGCATCGTTGCCTGCCGACAAGCAGGGCCTGAAACCGATCGCCTGGATCATCACACTTGCGTGGATGTTCTTCGGCATCGGCCCTGGCGCCGTTATCGGCAACGACATCTTCGGCGCACCGAATGTGGGCGTTGAAGGGTGGACTTTTGGAATGCCGTCAATCTGGGCCTGGCAGATCCTGTTCTGGATCCTGGGTGTTGGAATGATGTGGTTCCTGGCCTACAAGATGGAAATGTCAACCGTACCTGAACGTGAAGTTGAGGCATTGGTGGACGATATCGGTGATACAACGTTAGAAGCACCGAGCAATTAAGACTTCCATCGTCTGAAAATCGGGGAAGGGCCTTGGCCCTTCCCCCTTTTTTTTAGAGCAACCTGCGTTTAATCAAATGCAGTTTGATCTAACATCCCATCACTAAATAGAAACAAATACCCCTTTTTCCAGGCTGCGGTAACAATCATGCAAGTTTTATTTAACGCAGAATATCAATGGCTTTGGACATTGGCCCTGGCGCTTGCCCTGTTTTTACCGGTCAGGCAGTTAATCTGGGCGCTGACAGTTCGTCGTGCCGACGCCAAGGGCGCCAATGTCGATGAGGCCGAGAGCCTGCGCCTGAAGCGCCGCTCAGGTGTGACTGCGGGCCTTCTGTGTTTTCTTTTTTCGGTGCTCTACGTCAACAGTCTTTTTTAGTGGATAGATTCTAACTTATGCCCCCCCTGAATCCTTTTTCCAATCCTCAGGTTACCCGCCGTTTCATCATCCTGATGGCGCTCGCCACTTTTGCCATGTTCAGCATCTGGGCCGTGGTTAAATCATACACACAAACCCCGGCCGGCGATTACGAGGTGCGCCAGGGCGATATCTTCCTCAGCGACAAAAAATACGACGAAGCACTGGAACGCTTTAATGCCGCCTTAATCGTCTCGCCGGAACATCGTGGCGCCATGATGGGCCGCGCACTGGCTTTCATGCTGAACGGCAGAACCCAGGAGGCGGAGGCCGAGTTGACTAGCCTGATCGGCTTTTTGAAAGGAAATCTGGCCGCCGACGACCGTACCGGTATCGGCACGTTGGCCGCTGCATATAACAACAGGGCCATCATATATGACCGACAGTGTCGTCATAAAGAAGCCCTGGCCGATTATATTGAAGCCTTGAAAACAGACGAAGGCGCGGTAAAAGGGCCGGGCCTGATTGACAAGATTCTGCATGCCCCCGATCCATCAACGCCCCGAAAGCGGGCGCTTTTCCTGCATCAGCGCGTTGATGACCTAAAAGAAGGTGAGTGCCTGACAAATCCCGAGCTGGATGCCGAGGAACGTGTGTACAAACCCTAAAACTGGACGACTTCAAGAACGTCCTGAAAAAGCACCAGAAAGAAAAAGACGGCGGCGATAGAACCAAACAACAAGTGCACAAAATCCGTGTTTCCCTCTTCGTCACGAAAACGGATGCCGTGCAAGGCGATAAACCCGGTTACGGCCAGGAACACCATATTGATAAAGGACTCGTACTGACCGGCGAATTCAAACATGACAGGGACGTTAACCTGTCATGGCGGCGCTGGCAACATGCCCGTTTGCTGAGGGACACCTAAATCGGGAAGCGACGAGTTTTGGCTGATCGAAGCCGGAATTTTATCAGCGCGACCGAACAGAATGCTGGATTTATTAACTTTTAAATCTTCTTCATTTAGGTACGGCGGAAACTGGCTTGCCGGCTTCGTCACCGACAGATCGGCAAGGATGATGGCCCCGCCAATGAACAGGGTCAACATTCCGACAGCAGTCCAGAAACGGCGCACCCCGCCTGGTACCGATGATCGGTATTCGTGGTCATAGACATGAAAGTCAGGCGCATTGTCGTTGAGTGCGTTATTGGCCTCGGCATGGATAATCATACGGGCGTAATGGCGGGCCCAGTGGGGCACTTCGTTCTTCAGCATATATGATGAAAACAATTGTGAGACCAGGGCTTCAGGCAAATCCCTGTTGTGCCAGCCCTGATAGGCAAGTTGCAGCAATTGAAACTCGCCCACTTGCAGGATATTGGCGGCCTTTGCCACCAGCGTACGCTCGCCCAGTTCCATCTCTTCGCGGTCTGGCCGCATCAATGTCTGTAACAGGTTCATCAGTACGTACCCTTGTTCAACCCCTTCATCATATATAATCCTTGGGCAAAGGATATTCACGTTTAAGTCAACCAAATAGTCCCCAGTCGATAAAATGTTCGGTTAGCGTTTCTGTGTAGTTTACTTCTTTTTTTATGATGACGACTCCTTTGGGGATATCCAGTTTTTCTTCCTCCCGGGAATCAGCGCTGCTTATCAGGATAAATTTAGTGCCACGTGTTGCCCTGATGACAGAAAGTGCGCCAGCCAGGTCGACTCCCGACATATCGTCAAGGAAGTTACCTGAAATTACGACATCTGGACGGATGGATAAAACCGATGAAATTGCCTCGACGCCAGTTGCAACGAATGACACTCCGAAACCACACGATGACAATTCCTGGCCGATGATTTTTCGTTGAATATCGCGGGGCATCGCCAGCAGGATATTGACCTCCCTGGAAGGGCGAATAGCGGCGATACGGTTGTGGGCGCGCGGAAGACTGCGCACCAACCTGATATAATCTTCTTCATTTGGATTATGGCCCGATTCGGTGACTTCCCTGATTCTGTCCAGAAAAACCTGAATCTCGTCTAGATACGGGGCAACATCTTCCAGGGCCTCTAGGAAATCCTCGAGCCGGTGAGCGAACACGCTGATGGCCGGGAAGCCAAATGTCGCCGCCATTCCCTTTATGGAATGCACGTGACGTTGCAAATTGTTGTTTTGATTTTGGAAGTCACCGCGCCCATCGCGCATGTTTGCCAGCGCTTTTTCCGCTTCTTCAATATTGTCAAGACATTCGTCGAGAAAATCAGCGCTCAGACCGTAAATGATCGCATCTACATCAACCTTACCAGGTTTTTCCTGAACCATATTCGTAAAAACCTCCGCCTTTCTGAATCTACATAAATATAGAAAGCCCGGATATTTTTCTCTAGCCTTGAATCAATACCCTTATAAAAAATTGGGGTTCAGGCTATACATTTACAAGTTGGAAACCAATAACTGCCGGCGGAAACATGGAAGACAGCACACTTAAATTTATTGATACCTTAAAAGAATTGGCCCTTGGTTACGGCGTCGACATTGTCGGTGCCATCGCCATTTTGATTATCGGCTGGATGGCAGCAGGCTGGGCCCGGCGCTTGACATTGAGCGCCTTGGGAAGGGTTCCGCGTATCGATGACACGCTCAAGCCAATCCTCTCCAACAGTGTGCGTTATGTCATTTTGGCATTTGTCATCGTCGCCGTGCTGGCCCGCTTCGGGGTTGAAACAACGAGCATCATCGCCGTCTTTGGCGCAGCCGGTCTGGCCATCGGTCTTGCCCTGCAAGGAACGCTGTCCAACATTGCCGCCGGTGTCATGCTTTTGCTGCTGCGCCCTTTCAGCGTCGGGGAATATGTCGATGCCGGAGGTGTGTCGGGGACGGTCGAGGAGATCGGCCTGTTTACGACCCGTTTCAAAACCCCAGCCGGCCTATTCGTTGCCGCCCCCAATTCGAGCCTTTGGAATTCGACTATTACCAATTATTCCCGCAACCCCCTACGCCGCATTGATCTGGTCATCGGCATTGGCTATGACGACGATCTGAAGGGGGCGATGGCAGAGATGGTGGGTCTGATGAATGCTGACGCGCGCATTCTTATAGATCCTGAAGCCCAGGTTTTTGTTACCGAACTGGCCGACAATTCAGTCAATCTGACTTTAAGAAGCTGGGTTAATTCCGGCGATTACTGGGCAACGCTTACGGACCTGACCCGCGACGCCAAGTTATGCCTTGATGAGAAAGGCTATTCCATCCCCTACCCGCAGCGCGATGTCCACATGCTCTAAGTCTGCGAAAGGAATTCCTTGAATTCCAGATCGGCGGTGATGACGTCATCCATGATGAAATATACCAGTTCCTTTTTCAGGCTTTCACAGGCCATGTTATTTTCCGATGCCATTTTGGCAAATTCCAGCATGTGGTCGAGCTTGTCGTTCAAATCCAGATGATGTTTGCGGTGTTTTTCCACATCAGGATAATTTACGGAAACCAGAAGCGCCTCCTCGCGGGCGAAATGACGCTTTGACAAGGCTACAAATTCCGCCACCTGGGCCTGGCAATCATCCGTACTGCCAGCATCGACTTTTTTAATAATGGCATTGACCTGATCAATCATCTTCTGATGATCCTTATCAAGAGCTTCCGATTCCAACTCGAAGGATGCTGTAAGTTCAACCATTACTGCGCTGCTTTCACCAGAGAGGATGATCCGCTTTCTTCCCCATCAAGCGGGAAAACAAATGCGTAATCAGGATCGATTATCGCCTTTATTCCCAGCGCCAGTTCGGGCTCAAAAGCATGATGAACGCGAACATAAAGCTCGCTTGATGATCCCGACGCCAGACGCACTCGAACAATATTATCATGACCCAGCAAATGGGTCGATAACAACTCAACGGCGGTGCCGCTTGCATCCTCATGGCTTTCAAGGACGATGCCTTCCGGACGGATCAGAACCTGAACCTTTGTGCCATCGGCCATATCGGGTGCTGCGACGCTGCCAAGCGGCGTCTGGACCTGGGCATGACTGACAACACCGTCAAAACGGTTCATCAATCCAAACATCTTGGCGACGAATTCATGCTTGGGGTGATAGTAGATTTCATGAGGCCGGGCGGCCTGCAGGATACGACCATCGCTGCCGAGAATTTTTATCCTGTCGGCCATAAACATGGCTTCTTCCGGGTCATGGGTGACCATCAGGGTGGCGACGCCGAATTGTTTCAGAACACCAAGGGTTTCTTCGCGAATGCGGGCCCGCATGTTGGTATCAAGGCCCGAAAACGGCTCGTCGAGAAGCAACAATTTCGGTTCCGGGGCCAGGGCCCTGGCCAGGGCGATACGTTGTTGCTGGCCACCCGATAACATGTGCGGGTACTTCGATGCCTGATTGACCATATCGACCTGATCAAGCATTTCCATGGCCCTTGATCTGGCCTTGGCGGGTGCTGATCCGACCATCCCAAAAATGACGTTGTCGAGAACACTTAAATGCGGAAACAGTGCATAGTCCTGAAACATGAAGCCAATGCGCCTTTTTTCGGGCTCCATGTGGACAGTGTTTGATGCAACGGTGACATCATCGATAACAATGCTGCCTTCCTGCAAGACTTCAAGGCCCGCGGCGAGGCGCAACAGTGTCGACTTGCCGCAGCCTGACGGTCCCAAAAGGCATACCAGTTCGCCAGCCGGAACCACAACGGCGACCTTGTCGAGAACCTTGTGATCGCCATAAGCATGGCTGACACCGTGGATCAGAAGACCCTTCATGCGATTTCATTTCCCGGTCTTGATTTTCTAATCGCGTAGCTTAGCAGAATAACCGGAATAATACCGGTACCAACGATCGCCAGGGCGGCAAGCGAAGCCTCACCCAATTGCTCGTCAGAGGCAAACTGATGAACGTATGTCGCCAGGGTCTGGAAATTAAAGGGCCTGAGGATGATCGTCAGCGGCAGTTCTTTCATGCCATCGACAAAGACCAGCATTCCCGCCGTCAATATGGATGTCTTCATCAGTGGCAGATGGACCCGGCGCAGGGTGGCAAATGGGCCGTGCCCCAAGGTGCGCGCCGCGCCGTCCATGCTCGGTGTTATTTTCGTCAGGCTGGCCTCGACCGTACCAAATGAAAGCGCAAGAAAGCGGACCAGATAGCCAAAAATAACCGCCGCCACGGTGCCGCTAAACAGTAATCCTGAGGAAAAACCGAAGTGCTGGCGCATGAAGCCATCGATGGAATTATCCAGGGACGCCAAAACGGCGATCACGCCAACAGCCAGAACCGAGCCGGGCACGGCGTAACCCAGGGCGGCAATTCGGGTCATGACTTTCAAGACCGGGCCACCCTTGATACGGACCCCATAAGCCATAAAGATGGCAACAATAACCGCGATCAATGCCGCCGTACCCGATAGCAACAATGAGTTGCCCGCCGTCTGAATCACCTGGACAACGACATCCCCATCGAAGTGGATCACAGCATATGTTGCAAGTACGATGCTGGGCAGGGCAAATCCCAACACCACCGGCAGGGTGCAGACGACGGTTGCCAGCAAGCCCTTAATACTGCCGAGCTTATAACCCGGTAAGTTCTTGTAGGTTGTCGTTGTTTGATGAAAACGCTTTTTACGGCGCGCAAAGCGTTCGGCAAGGACAAGGGCGATGACGAACAACAGCATCAACGAGGCCAGTTGCGCGGCTCCGGCGATGTTACTCATATTCATCCACACATCAAAGATACCAAGGGTGAAGGTATAGACGGCGAAAAAATCGACGGTGCCAAAGTCATTTAGGGTTTCCATCAACACCAGCGACAGCCCGATAACAATAGCTGGCCTGGCCAGCGGCAGGGCGACGGAATAAAAACTTTGCCACTGGCTGCGCCCAAGCACCCGACTGGCTTCAAGAACGCCGACGGACTGTTCCAGAAAAGCGGCCCGCGCAAGCAAATATACGTAGGGGTACAGAACCAGTGTCATCATCGAGACGGCGCCCCCCAGAGAGCGAATTTCCGGGAACCAGTACTGTCGTATGGATGTCCAGCCAAACAGATGCCTGAGCGCCCCCTGCACCGGTCCTGCATATTCCAGAACGTCCGTATAGACGTAGGCGATAACATAGGCAGGCATGGCCATGGGCAAAAGCAACGCCCATTCAAAAAACCGCTTTCCCGGAAACCGGTAAATGGTAACAAGCCAGGCACCGCCCACACCAATGAAAAAGGTTCCAGTACCGACACCGATCATCAACTGCACGGTGGTCGTGATATAGAGCGGCAGAACCGTCGACGTCAGATGACCCCAGATATCATCGCCCGGCGTGAAGGCAAGAATAATGACCGCAACAATCGGCAGCATAACGGCCGTCGAAACTGCTGCTGTGCCTAACGTCCAGCCATCTATTTTCAAGCGCCACCCGGTATTGCCTGCAAGGGTTTGGCTGGTCGTCATTTATTGATTAAATCCGACTTCATCCATGATCTTTGAAGCCTCCGTCCGCGCTTCGGCTATGGCCGCAAGGAATACGGTGTCGGCCTTGAACTGGCCCCATCCGGCGACCAGGGGATGTAGGGGGATGTTCGCCCTCACCGGATATTCAAAGTTACCCATGGCATATAGTTTTTGCGCAGCGTCGCTGCTCAAATATTCAATCAGTTTGACAGCATTGGCTTTATTTTTTGCGTTCTTTGTCACACCGGCGCCACTGATATTAACATGCGCTCCCCTGCCTTTCTGGTTGGGAAAAATGATGTTTACCGAATTCGCCCATTGCTTCTGTTCAGGTTCTTTTTCATTGGTCGCCATCTTGCCCATGTAATAGGTATTGCCAAGGGCAAAATCACAAATACCCTCAAACACTGCCTTGACCTGCGAGCGATCATTGCCTTGAGGCCGGCGCGCCAATGCTGCTTTAAGCCCGCGCGCCCAGTTTAGGGCTTCCTGGCGACCCTTGGCCGCGATGATCGATGCCAAAAGCGAGATGTTATAGATATGCTTGCCCGAACGTGTGCAAATCCGGTCCGCCATTTCAGGACTGGCCAGATCCTCGTAAGACGTAACCTCGCCGGGTTTCGTTCTTTCCTTGTGAGCAAAGATAACCCGGGCCCGCACCGTCAATCCGAACCACAGGCCGCCCGGATCGCGAAGGTTGGCCGGAATATTACGTTCCAGAACAGACGAGGCGACCGCTTGCAGCAAATCCGCTTTGGCATGATTGTGAAGATTGCCGATATCACTGGTCAGGATCGCGTCGGCAGGACTGTTGCGACCTTCGAGTTTAAGCCGTTCAAGCATCCCTTTTTTCATGTAGACAAGATTAACCTTGATGCCGGTTTCCTTACTGAAGGTTTTGAGCAAAGGGTCAATCAGAAAGGTCTGACGTTCTGAATAAAGATTGACTTCGTTTTCTGCTGCGTGGGCAATTGATGAATGGGCCAGCACGATGGCAAAAAGTGCTGTGACGCCGCATTTCCAGGGGGTTTGCATGATTAAGTGTCCTTCGTTATCCTCAGCACAGGTTTATAGTTGAGAATGACTTGCAATTGCAACAACATAATGCAACGCAATAAGCCTACTGTCAATAGGGATAATTAGTACGGCAATTAAAAGGGTTCAGGTGTGCTCGCACCTGGCACGGATTTGCCTGATTTCATCTTCCGGAATTCCCAGAAACTGCAAAAAAGCCTGATGCTTTTTAGGGGCGCTTTTCTCAAAACCCCTATGCCAGGCCAGCATGTCTTTTTCTGAAAAGCCCGATGCGACCAGCAAGGCAGTCCAGCGTTTTTTATCCATAACCCCCAGATCCTGCGGCGGCTGACGCTTTAACAAACTTAAGACAAGTTGTTGCTGCCCGCGAAGACCGGCCATTTCTTCTTCCAGCTCCGCCAAACGCCTGTTTAACGCCTGATCAGGGATCCTCTCCGGTGAATCAATAATCTTTTTAATTCCGGCCAGCGGCAGACCCGCCTTCCTGTACAGGCAGATCAACTCAAGGTTCTTGCAATCAGCTTCACTGTATGCCCGATAGCCATTTTCCGCTCGCGCTGCCGGACACAGCACCCCCACCTTATCGTAATAAAGCAGGGTGCTGCGCGACAACCCGAAGCGACGGGCGAGTTCTCCAATACTTGTCATGGCGTCTTTCGTGTTTAAGCAGCCAGACTCATTCGCTGGCCGGTCGAAAGGTAATGATTGAGCATTTTTCCCAGCATAGCCATTTTTTCATGATAGCCGTCCACGTCAAAATTTTCGACAAAGCTGTTTCCGGCATCACTTGTACCAATGAGCATCTGGGCCCAAACCATATCGGTCGTTCCATTATCGTTTGGCAACAAAGAAAGATCGTATTTAACCACGTACAGGTCGGCCGCCATTTTGACAAACTCAATGGCGCGTGGCGGTTCGTAACGATTGATCAGCCAGGTTTCTTTCTCCGCATTAGGGAAATCCGTTTCAAAAACACAGTTGGCTTCGGCAAATCCTGATACCGAATGGATAAGCCGACACGACCAGCTTTCAATCCAGTCGTATTCGCGTACGGGACAAAGCAGGGGGAAAATTTCCGTAGCCGTAGCATTGACGCTAAAGCGATGAGAGACAGTTTTGCAGGCACCGGCAGTGTTTGACATGATAAATCCTATCCTGATTCAAGATTGAAGGATTATCACTCTCAACTATGAAGTCGTAGTCGGGTCAATCAGAAAAACAGCCGATTTAAAAATAAGCCGCCAGATTGCTCCTGATGCGCTCCAGCACCTGAATATCGCTACCCTCGGCGGTAAAATCCTTCCCGGTAACGGTCTCGTACAGGCGAATGTAGCGACCGGAAAATTCAACCAGTGTCTCATCGGGAATTTCCGGGATCGGGTCTTTATAGGGATCGCAACGGGCATTGACCCACAAACGCAGGAATTCCTTATCCAGACCGTCGGGGTTTTCTTCCGCCGCCATCTTCGCAGCATAGCTGTCATTAAGCCAAAAGCGGCTGCTGTCCGGGGTCAGAATTTCATCGGCCAGACAAACGTCACCATTTTCATCAAGGCCGAACTCGAACTTTGTATCAACCAGGATCAAACCCCGCTCCGCAGCAAGCTCTCGCCCCCGTGCGAAAACGGAGAGAGACAGTTCGGCCAGTTCATCCCATCTACTTTGCGATAACAAGCCCTGCTCGACGATTTCGGCCGGGGTTACCGGCGCGTCGTGCTCGCCCTGGGCGGCTTTGGTTGTCGGGGTCAGAATGGTCGCCGGGAGTTTCTGGTTTTTAACCAGCCCGTCCGGAAACGTCACCCCGTACATCTGTCGCGCACCATCACGGTACATGGGCCAAATCGAGGTATTGGTTGATCCGGTCATATAGTCACGGACGACCATTTCGACCGGCAGCATCTCGAGATTTTTACAAACGACAACGTTGGGGTCGGGGTATTCAATGACATGATTGGGGCAAATGTCGCTGGTCTCCTCAAACCAAAAGCGGGCGGTCTGGGTCAACACCTGTCCTTTAAAGGGAACGGCAGCGAGGTTCTTGTCAAAAGCGCTCTGGCGGTCGGTGGCGACAATGACCATGCGGCCATCTTCCAGCACATAGGTGTCACGGACCTTGCCTTTGTAATGATTGGGCAATTCGGTAATGGTGGCTTCGGTCAGAACGTTTCCGATCTGCGAGCGAATGATGTCATTATCAATCATAGTGTTTCTTTGATTCCTAAAATTATCTAAGCGATTTCAGCGTTAAATTGTGCACCACTTTCACGCAACAACTCCCACAGGGAAAGAGCAAAACCGCGGGGTAATAAAAGTTCGTATCCTTGTTCAGAGCGCCATAGCGTTACGCCCGTGTGGTGAAAAGCGGTTGAGGCAACGGCTCCGAGGGGAAAAGCGGCCTCTCGTAAATCCAGTGGCAGATGACGATTTAACAATATCGCCGCCTGCGGCCCGGAAATCCTGAGATGGCTACGCGAATGCGACAAGTCAAGAGACGCCCCTTGCGCTGCTGACAGGGCAGAAGATAACTCAAAATCATGATATCCAACAAGCCACCATTTAAGAGGCTCAATGCGCAAAAGTGTTCCTTTTTGCGTCACCGCAGCCCGGCCCGGACCGGGCGCCGCCTCTGCCCCAATAATGTCCGCTGCCTTGACAGCCACAGAGCCCAATGTGTCGGGCCAGGCCGCCAGTTGAATGAGTGACAAACCCACCATTTCGGCCAACGTCACCTCGCTATCGTCGTGACCGGTTTTTGAATAATGTCCGCTTAAGGCAGAAACGCGTTCAACCATGCATCCGCTCCCCGCCAGGGTCGACCATGTGTGGCGAGACCACTTCGACCTCGACATTGCCCTTTCGCAAAGGATCGGCGGCGACCAGCGTTTGTCCTGCCCAGGCTTCATGACCACCCGAAACAAATCCAATGCCAATCCAGTGGCCCAGTTCCGGCGAATGGGTGACCCCGGTTATCCAGCCTTCGCCAAAGCCGGAAACCGTGTCCGCCTTGCAAAGAAGCGCGCCGCCATTAAATGTTTGCGAGCGATCCTTGGGGAAAACACCCACGAGCCGGGGCCTGTCTTCACGCAGCATCTCGGGGCGCTTGCGAAGGGTATCGCCAATATAGGACTTTTTATCCGATGCCATTTTACCAAGCCCGGCATCATCAATGCTGACGCGACCATCCAGTTCGGCGCCGGTAACATGACCTTTTTCAATGCGCAGTGTGCCCAGAGCCTCTGTCCCGTACAGGCACCCATCCAGCAGTTGCGCTTGGGTCCATAACATTTCCATCATGGCGTTTGCGTAATCGGAGGGTACGTAGACCTCGAAAGCCATTTCACCGGAAAAACTGATCCGGGCAATGCGGCACGCGATACCGCCCTTAAGCGTGGTTTCAATAACCCCCATAAACGGGAACGCATCATTTTCCATCACCGCCGGGTCTTCGACGCAGGCTGCAAGGCAGGTGCGGGATTTTGGACCCGCCACAGCGCAGCCCGCCCACTGGTCGGAGACAGAGGTCACATGAACCTTCAAATCAGGCCAGCGGACCTGCAGCAATTCTTCGAGCCAGACCATCACCTTGCCCGCATGGGCGGTCGTTGTGGTCATGAAATATTCGGTTTCGGATAAACGCCATGTCGTCCCGTCGTCCATGACCAGCCCGTCATCACGCAACATGATACCGTAACGGGCTTTGCCGATAGGCAACTTGGCGAAGGGATTGGTATAGACACGGTTGAGCAATTCCGTCGCGTCGGGCCCCTGAATGGCGATTTTGCCAAGCGAGGTGACATCACAAAGACCAACCGTGCTTCGTGTTGTCGTCGCCTCGCGAATATAAGCCTCGGTAATGGTTTCCCCGTCGCGGGCGAAATACCAGGGTCGCTGCCACAATCCGGCATCGGTCATGGTCGCGTTATGGTTCAGATTCCAGTCATGCATGGGGGTGCGCCGCAAGGGCCGGAAATGACCACCCGAATTTCGTCCGCACAAAGCGCCAATACTGACCGGCGTGTATGGCGGGCGGAAGGTCGTGGTGCCGACTTCCGGTATCTGCTTTCCCAAAGCCTCGGCCATCAGTGCCAATCCGATGATATTGCCCATCTTGCCCTGATCGCTGGCCATGCCCAGGGTCGTATAACGCTTCAGGTGCTCGACCGATACGAAGCCTTCCCGGTGGGCGAGACGCACATCAGCGGCGGTGACGTCATGTTGAGGATCAACAAAGCTTTTAAGCTTTTTGCCCGCAACCTTGACTTCATAGAGCGGACGGATGGGATTTTCCCAGCCGCCGACCATAGGTGCTGCCATAGAGGGTGCGGATTTTCCAAAATCCTTCACTGCCGCCGTCCCGGCGACCATGCCGGAGACTTCGCAGTCGTCCAGGTTCCATATCCCTGCCGCCGATCCGGCCATGTGGATACGGTCGCTAAATTCCTCGGCAATAAAACAGGCGTTTTCAACATCCCAGGACAGTTTGCCGCCCCGGTGGGAAAGCAAACTTGCGACAGGTGACCAACCACCTGAAACGAGGACAAGATCGCAAGCCCGGTCTCCCCCGGCCTTCCAGCCCTCACCATCGGCAATGGCTACTTTCAGGCCGCAAGCCGCTTTTGTCCCCAGCGCTTTCATCGGCGCTGTCGCCAGTTGTATGGTGACGCCGTCCCTTTCAGCCGCCTCGCAAAGGGCATGGGATACCACTTTGCGGGCATCCAGCACGCCCACCCTGGCGCCTGCCCGGCTCAAGTCACCAGCGGTTTGATAAACCGAATCATTATTGGTGGCGATAGCAATGTTTTCACCAGCCAACACACCATAACGGTTCAGGTAGGCGCCTGCGGCAGCGGCGGTCATCACGCCGGGCCTGTCGTTATCGCCAAAAGCGATACTGTGCTCCAGCGCGCCGGTGGCAAGAATGGTGCTTTTCGCCCGCACCGTCCAAAATCGCTGACGGGGTAAATTCTGCGAGCCTGATGCCATATGATCGGTGACCCGTTCAAGCAGGCCGGCGACGCCGTATTCGTATAATCCAAAAGCCGTGGTCCGGGTCATAATCCGCACATTAACGGCCTTGATCAGGGCGATCAGATTAGTCCGTTTGGTTTCTGCTTCGCTGTCCGACCGGTTCAGTAAATCACCGCCAAGCTCGAAGTCCTGCTCAACCAGAATAACATCGAGCCCTGCCCTGGCGGCCCCGACTGCGGCGTTCAGGCCCGCCGGCCCGGAACCGACAACCAGCACGTCGCAATGATCATGGGCGTGTTCGTAACTGTCCGGGTCAGGGGCGCTGGGGGCGTCGCCCATACCGGCGGCTTTTCGGATCAGTTTTTCGTAAACCATCCAGATGCCCGTACCCCTGCCGCTACCCCATTCAAATGGCGGGATGCCCATAAAGGTTTTGTAATAAAATCCGGCTGCAAAGAACCGGCTGAACAAGCCGGTCACCGCACCAAAATCAAAACCGACGCTGGGCCAGGCGTTTTGACCACGGGCAACAAGACCATCGTAAAGCTGTTGCGTCGTCGCCCTGACATTGGGATCGTGACGAGCGCCCTCGCCTATACTGACGATAGCCCCTGATTCTTCGACCCCGGCGGACATCACACCACGCGGCCGGTGATATTTGAAACTGCGACCAACCACCTGCTGGTTGTTGGCCATCAGGGCCGAGGCCAGGGTGTCGCCAGCGAACCCGGAATACTCCCGGCCATCCCACTTGAAGGAAAGAGGCTTTGAGCGCTCGACCCGACCACCTGTGGGGAGACGCCGGGCGCTCATGTCTCGTCCTCCAGCGCTTTGGCCATGCCGGCATGGGCCGGGCGCACGGAACGAATTTCATGGCTCATGGTGTCGCGCTCGACAACCAGCCACATGCGGCAACCGTTTAGATGTTGCCAGGTCTCAAGCTGCATACCGCAAATGTTTTGGCGCTGGAAAACCGCGTTGTGCCATTCCGCGATGGGCGCATCAAGGGCGGGGTACGCAATCGTGGCATCGCTGCCATAGCTGAATTCGCTGTGGTCGCGCTCGCCGCAGAAGGGGCATGGAATGCGAATCATGGTGTTACATCCTCAACCATGCAATTTCGGGTCAGGGCCGGCGCCGCGCTCGTCAATATTGTAACCACGCTCGAAGCGTTTAAGATCATGATTAACGATAAACGGGTGGGGGCGGTCATTGGCGATCAGGTCGGCAAAATACCAACCCGATGCCGGACTGGCTTTAAAACCGCCATAGTTCCAGCCCGCGTTCAGATAAAGATTT
Organism: Rhodospirillaceae bacterium; assembly: GCA_018662005.1. Lineage (NCBI taxonomy): Bacteria > Pseudomonadati > Pseudomonadota > Alphaproteobacteria > Rhodospirillales > Rhodospirillaceae > Rhodospirillaceae bacterium. The sequence goes on from JABJHA010000002.1 coordinate 86,605, forward strand.
TCCAGCGGTGTCTTGCAAATAAACGGTGATCCGTCCATGGACATATCCATCACCCCGGACCAGTGGCGCAGCAAGCGAACCCGGCCCAGGCAGGGCAGGATCGACATGGCGCATTCGGCGACATCCTGAACGATCGGTAAATTGCCGCGCTGGGCATAGGACTTGTACCAATCCAGATCACCTCCAAAAACCATGCCGCCCTTGTTGGACTGGGAAATATAGAAATGAGCGCCGCCGACACCAAAAACAACAACCTGATCAAGTAGTGGCTTTAACGGTTCGCTGACGAAAGCCTGCAACTTGTGAGACTCGATCGGTAAGGTGCCAAGGCTAGCCATATCCCACAGGCGTGAACTATTGCCGGCAACCGCAAAACCGACTTTCTTGCCCGTTATGGTTCCGCGTGAGGTCTCAAGGCTTTCGACCTGCCCGTTGGATCTGGTCACCCCGGTGACTTCGCAATTCTGGATGATATCGACACCCAGCTGATCGGCGGCCCTGGCGTAGGCCCAGGCGACTGCGTCATGGCGAGCCGTTCCTGCCCGCTTTTGCACCGCAGCCCCGGTGATCGGGAAGCGTGCGTCCGGGCTGTAGTTAAGAAGCGGCACGTTGGCCTTCAGGGTATCCAGATTCCAAAGCTCACCGTCAGATCCGGTCAGCCGCATGGTGTTGTAACGCCGGGCTGCGGCATCCCTTGCCGCCGGGCTGTGCAACAGGCTGATATGGGCGCGTTGACTGAACATCACATTATAGTTCAGGTCATGGCTGAGGTTTTCCCACAGCTTCAACGAATGCTCATAAAACTCACGATTGCCCGGCATCATGTAGTTTGAGCGGACAATCGTCGTATTGCGCCCGGCATTGCCACCACCCAGCCAGCCTTTCTCAAGCACCGCGATGTTTTTTAGGCCGTGATTTTTGGCAAGGTAATACGCCGTCGCCAGACCGTGAATCCCGGCCCCGACAATTAGCACGTCATAGTGTGATTTTGGTTCAGGGTCGCGCCATTGGCGCTGCCAACCCGTTTGACCGGTCAACCCGTTCCAAAAAACATTCCATCCGGAAAAACGCGTCATTGTAAAAAGTACTCATGAATGAATGATGGCAAAAACAAGAAATCCATCGTCTGAAATTATGTCTTATTTTTTCTTGATGGTAAAATTGATTTTAGGGCGGCCGCGTACAGCTGTTTACTCGAAACGCCAGTTCCGCCAAGTGGAATAAACGTCACCTTGGCTTGATCATGGCGATCCCGACGTAACATTCTGTAGGCGGTGAACAGGGCCAGCATTCCCGTAAGCGCAGCACTTGACATAAACATCCCCTCAGGCCCGAATTTTCCCATCATTTGCGCAGCGACGATAGGACCAACGCTGGCTCCGGCCCCATAGGCAAAAAGCAGCCCGGCTGCCACCTGAACCAGTTTATCGGGTTCGGCCATGTCATTAATCTGGGCCACACACAAGGGATAGACCGTGTAACAAAAAGCACCGAAAAAGGCCCCAACGACATACAACCAGATCGGCGATTGGCCGGTTGCCCAGATAACGGCAAGAGCCGCGGCAACGGTTGTAACCGTAACAATGAGCAAAATGGTTCGCCTGTCATATCTATCCGACAGGCGTCCTATGGGAAACTGCAACACCATACCGCCCATGATGATGCAAGCCATGAAAGTAGAAACACCCAGCAACGACAGTCCGCTGTCTTTTGCGAATATCGGCCCCATACTGTTGATGGACGAATTAACCATCCCGGCACTGATGGTGCCGATAACCGCTAACGGGGAAATGCCATACAGGTCACGAAATTTCATCCTTTGCGGGGTGACGGGTTTGGGCGCGCTTGCCCGGGTTAGCAGGACCGGCACCAGGGCAAGGGAGAAAACGATAGAAGCGACAACAAACAACTGGAATTTTCCCGGATCGGCGACACTCACCATGAACTGCCCCATGCCCGAACCCAGATAGTTGGTGATCATATATATGGATAAAATTTGGCCGCGCGTTTCATTGGTCGCCCGCTCGTTAAGCCAGCTTTCAACCACCATGACCATACCAGCCATACAAAATCCGGCAGCCAGACGAAAGAAGAACCAGGCAAAGGGGTCAATCAACAACACATGACCCAGCACGGCGACAGACATGATCGAGGCGAAGGCGGCGAATCCCCGAATATGCCCCACCGCCGAAACCACCCTGACGGCATAAAGTGCACCCGCCAACAGGCCAATAAAAAAACCGGCCATAACGAAGCCGACCGTTTCGGTGGAAAAGCCTTCGAGTTTGGCGCGCAATCCCAACAGAGTTGCGAACATGCCGTTGGCCAATAAAAGCAGCCCGTAGCTTAACAACAACGAGGCGACGGACCTTATGGATTGCAGCATCTGCCAGGACATCCCTTGGGAAAATTTATGCTTGAAACCCTATCGCGAGGAACACCACATGACGAGAGAAAAATTATCGATTTTTTAAGTTGACCCAAGGCAACAAAGCATCATTAATTCAGCAAGGATTTCGCATCCGGGGACATGAAAATGAAAAACCTGCCTTTTGGACAGCCGGGTCAGTTCTTCAGGGGAAACCTGCACACCCATTCAACACTTTCGGATGGCAAATTCACACCGGCCGAGGTGGTCACCCATTACCAAAAAGCCGGTTATGATTTTCTCGCCCTGAGCGAACACTTCATGGAGCAATACGATTTCCCCGTTGCCGATTCGACGCCCTATCGCAGCAAGGATTTCACCACCCTGATTTCCGCTGAACTGCATGTGCCCGAAACACAGGTTGGCGAGATCTGGCACATCCTCGCCGTTGGCTTGCCGCTGGATTTCGCACCCCCGATAAATGGCGAAACCGGACCGGAAATAGCCTCTCGCGCCGCCAAGGCTGGCGCCTTTATCGGTATCGTTCATCCATCCTGGTATGGCCTGACCCTGGAAGATGCCCGCTCCATAGCATGCGCCCACGGTATCGAAATTTATAACCATGGCTCCCATGTTGAAGTTGACAGGGGATCCGACTGGGGGTTTTGCGACAGCCTGCTGAACGAAGGCTGGCGACTGAGCGGCTTCGCCACTGATGACGCCCACCACATGACCCATGACAGTTTCGGCGGCTGGGTTCAGGTCCACGCCAGCAACCTTGATCCCGATGAGATCGTTCAGTCCCTTAAAGCCGGCCGTTACTATTCCAGTCAGGGGCCGGAAATTCTCGACGTTCGCATCAGTGAGAGTCACGTGGATATTGATTGCACACCGGTCGACTTTGTTTCGGCTGTCGGGCGGGGAGCCCTATCTGTGCAAAAAAATGGCGAAGGAATGACCCATTGCCGCTTGCCGTTATCGCGCTTCAAGGACAGCTATTTTCGTATTACGCTCAGGGATGCACAGGATCGCAGGGCCTGGACCAACCCGATCTGGAGAGATTGATTTATCTGAAACCAAAATTTTGAAACGCTAGCAGCGTCGTCATATGTACTTAATTACGTCGCACTGTTAAACGGTGTTTGTATTATTAACGTAAAGTCTTCAATACAAATACGCAGTCAGGCTTATTCTTTCATGGAGGCTTTTGAATGACGTCCGCATCCCCCGACCTTAGCCGCCGTCGTGGCGGCCGTTCCGCCAGACAGGCATTAAGAGCCCAACCCCTGACTCGCGACGCCCGCCCCGTCCATCCCGGCATGGAAAACGGCAACTACCGGCCTTTAAGCGAACCCGATGTTCAAAAAATTCACCACGCCATCCTGCATGTGCTCGAAAACGTCGGCTTTTCAAAAGCCCCGCCTTCTTGTGTCGAGGCGATTACGGCGGTCGGTGGTGTTATGGGCGACGATGGCCGTTTAAGACTGCCCCCGGCGCTGGTCGAAGACACCATTGCGAATGCCAATCGGGATTTTCAGTTGTGCGGACAAAAGCCCGAATATGATATGTCGCCCCATGGCAAGCGCCTCTATTTTGGCACCGGCGGGGCCGCAATCAATATCGTCGATGCCGAAACCGGAGACTTTCGCGAATCGACGATGAAGGATTTGTTCGACATCGCCAGGATGGTTGATGGCCTGGAGCATATTCACTATTGCCAGCGTCCGGTCGTGGTTCGTGATACGGAAACCAGTCGCGACCTTGATTTTAACACCCTTTACGCCTGCGTCAGCGGCACCTCAAAACATGTTGGCACCAGTTTCGTCAATCCGGCCCATGTGACCGAGGCATTGGAAATGCTGCACATGATCGCCGGTGGCGAGAAACAATGGCGGGAGCGGCCCTTTGTCAGCCAATCCAACTGTTTCGTCGTCCCGCCCATGACTTTTGAGGCCAATGCCTGTGCAATCCTTGAGACGGCGGCGCGCGGTGGTATGCCGGTGCTGCTGTTATCAGCCGGACAAGCCGGGGCGACAGCACCTGCGGCACTGGCGGGTGCGGTTGTCCAGGCCACGGCCGAGACATTGATGGGGCTTGTCTATATCAACGCGGTTGTGCCCAAGGCCAAGTGCATGATCGGTATTTGGCCATTTGTTTCGGATTTGCGCACCGGTTCCATGTCCGGGGGTAGCGGCGAGCAGGCACTGCTGATGTCGGCGGCCGGGCAAATGGGGCGGTTCTATGATTTGCCGACCTCTGTCGCATCGGCCATGACCGATTCAAAAATACCCGATGCCCAATCGGGTTCTGAAAAAGGTTACAACCACGCCCTGGTCGCCAATGCAGGAACCAACCTGATTCAGGAATCGGCAGGTATGCACGCATCCCTGCTGGCGTTCTGCTATGAAAGCCTGGTCATCGACAATGACACCATCGGCGCCGTCCAGCGCACCATCCGTGGCATTGATGTTAATGATGAGACGCTGTCGCTGGATGTCATTTCAGAGACCTGCGAGCGCGGACCCGGCCACTATCTTGGACACAACCAGACCATTGAGCGTATGCAAAGCGACTATGTGTATCCGGTTGTCGGTGACCGCATGAGCCCCAACGAATGGACAGAGAACGGAAGCCAAAGCGTTGTTCAGCGGGCCCGCGTCGAAAGCCAAAACCTTCTCGACAATCACTGGCCCGATCATATCTCGACTGATCTGGATCAAGCTATCCGCGACAAATTCAATGTTAAACTGCCACTCAGTGAGCGGTTCAAATCTAAATAGGGGCACATCATGAAAAATCACGCACGGGTTGTCATTATCGGCGGCGGCATGTTGGGCTGCGGGCTGCTTTATCATTTGGCTGAAGAAGGCTGGACCGACAGTATACTGATCGAAAAGGGCGAACTGACATCCGGTTCGACATGGCACGCTGCGGGTCAGTGTCCAAGTTTCATTGGCAGCTACAACATGGCCAAGATTCATCACTATTCAAACACCCTTTATCCGACGCTCGAGGAGAAAACCGGGACATATGTCAGTTGGCACGGCTGTGGCGGAATCCGCCTGGCCTATACTGAACCTGAGGTTGACTGGTTCAGGCGGGTCGCCGGTATGGCCCCCAACATCGGCTACGATATGGAAATCATCGGTCCCAATGAAATTAAAAACATCATCCCGTATCTGGATACCGAAGGCGTCATCGCCGGGGCTTACACCACCATGGACGGCCACATTGATCCCGCTGGCGGTTGTAACGCACTGGCCGCCGGGGCCCGCCAGATGGGCGCAGAATTATCCTTACGTAACAGGGTCACGGATATTAAAGCCCTGGAGAATGGCGAATGGGAAGTGGTAACCGAGAAAGGCAGCATCACCTGCGAACATGTGGTCAACGCTGCTGGCTGCTACGCCAACGAGGTTATGAAATGGGTCGACAGCGAAGCCCCGTTCATCAACATGCTGCATCAATATTTTGTCACCGATCCCATTGAGGAGTTCGTCCAGAGCGATGTGGAAATGCCTGTCATCCGCGATCCTGCAGCGTCGTGTTATTATCGCCAGGAACAAAAATCAGGCCTGATCGGCGTTTACGAAACTGCCCAGGGAACGGCGGAACAAGCCTGGCCCCCGCACGGATATCCGGAATGGGAATCCGAAAGCGAGTTATTTGAGGGCAATTTTGAACGCTCCATGCCGCATCTTGAAGCCGTCCTGAAAAGGATGCCGATCTGGGCTGAAGCAGGCATCAAGCGGGTCGTCAACGGCGCTATTTCACACACACCCGACAGCAACCCCTTGCTTGGCCCTGCCGCGGGCCTGAAGAATTTCTGGATGTGTACAGGCTCTTCCGTCGGCATCGCCCAGGGCGGTGGTTGCGGCAAGTATCTGGCCCAATGGATGGTTCACGGTGATGCCGAAATCAATATGGTTGAATTCGATCCGCGTCGCTTCGGCTCCTGGACAGATGAGGCTTTCGTCCGCGAAACCTCGTTCGAGGAATATAACCGTATGTATGCCTGCCCTGTGGCGGGTCTGGAACTGGAAGGCGGCCGTGAAAAACGCGTAACCCCGCTCTACAAGAAATTAAAAAATCGCGGTTGCGTCTACACCCAGGCCTTTGGCTGGGAACGCCCAAAGTGGTTTTCAACCGACGGGCGCGAGGAAAATTACGGCTACCGACGCAACAACGTTTTCGAGCTGGTTGGCCAGGAATGCAAAGCGGTGCGTGAACGGGTCGGGGTGCTCGACCTTTCCAGTTTCGCCAAGTTCGCCGTTACCGGCCCCGACGCCATGTCCTATCTTGCCCGCGTCACGGCCAACAGGATTCCGAAAAAAGATGGCAGGGTGGTTCTCACCCACGGTCTTTCTGAAGGCGGCAAGATTGCAGCCGAATTCACCATGACCCGCTGGGCCGAAGATGATTTCTATCTGTTATCGGGCGCCGCCTGCGAGTTGCGCGATCTGGATATGTTGTTAAACGCGGTTCAGGACGGCGAGGACGTCACCATCACCAACGTTACTGATTATTGGGGTGTATTGGTGTTGGCTGGGCCCAAATCAAGGGAACTGCTGTCCAAATTAACGATCACTGACCTCTCCAATGAAGAATTTTCCTGGTTCAGTGCCCGCAAATCGGCGGTTGCCAATATTCTGCTCAGGGCCCTGCGGGTGAATTATGTCGGTGAACTGGGCTGGGAACTTCACTGTCCGATGGCCCAACTGGAAGAGCTTTATGACGCCATTATTGCGGAAGGCGAAAAGCACGGAATAGCCGATTTCGGTGTCTACGCCGTCAACAGCTTACGCATGGAAAAAGCCTACAAGGGATGGGGTGCGGACCTGACCACAGAGATCACCCCGGCGGAGGCCGACATCGAACGTTTTGTCGATGACAAGAAAGGCGATTTCACAGGCCGTGAAGCTTGGCTTGCGCGCAAGGATGAGGGCATTAACACACAATGCATCTATGCCGAGGTTGATGCATCCGATGCCGACGTCATTGGCGGGGAGACCGTTTATGGCGATGGCAACGTCATTGGGGTCGCCACATCGGGCGGCTATGGCCACGTAACAGGAAAAAGTCTCGCCTTCGCCTATGTTGATCCGGCTTTCGCAGAACCGGGCAGCAGCATCGAGATTGAGATTATGGGTCAGCGCTGTACGGCCCGGGTTCTGTCCGAACCGGCCTGGGATCCGAACAACGACAGAATCCGCGCCTGAGGCAGAATTAATGACTCTTTTAAGTGGCAATGCCCTTTGTCGGCATCATGTTCGTGTTTCTGATTATGGTCACGTACATTCCGTGGATTTGACCTGGTTGCCAACCCTGTTCACGGGGCCGGAGATCATCACCAAGTAATTTACCGATCCCGGAACGTTATAACCAGCGCCGCAAGGCCCGCGATCAAGGCAATGGGCAGACCGGCGGGAACGGAAAAATACAGATACCAGTGATAGGTCTGAAGATAACTGCTGCCGGTGAGAAGCCCGATCAGGGCAATGATCAGTGGTGCCAGGGCAATAAAAACCCCGAACCCCGCGATCATCCACAACCGCTTCCGCCAGGGTGTCTTCACTTTGTCTCGAAAACCCAGACACCATCCCAATCTGCAGGTGGCGGAGTTTCTTTCAGGTGGGAAATGCGCTGCAAATAAACGACGGATGGGGGGTCATCCGGAGACAATTCCAGGCATTCCCTGAAAGCAACTTCAGCCGTCTCCCATTGCTGATGACGATAGGCGTCGATACCGGAATGAAATCCATCCAGGGCTGGTGCTGGCAGGACCTGTTGTGCACCCCTCTCGGCCATCAGTTCAAAGACACGGGTTGGCAGGGCCTTGCCCTTGACCCGGATCAGATCAATTTCACGGGTCACAAAAAGATCCCCCGCTAGTTCGCATGTGCGCTCGGATATGAGCACCCGCGTCCCGTAAGCCTTGCTGGCCCCTTCAAGCCTCGATCCCAGATTGACCGGATCTCCCATAACCGTGAAGTTCATGGAGGCCTTTGAGCCGATGGTGCCGACAATCATCTCACCTGTTGAAACCCCTATACGCAGGTCAATATCAAGACCGTCCGCGGCGGCGCCCAATTTTGTCTTAACGTCCGCGCGGAACGTTTCAAGGCGGCGCAATGCCTCAAGGGCGGCTTTGCAGGCAAGGGCCGCATGTTCATCGGCTCCTGTGAAGGGCGGACCCCAATAGGCCATGACCGCATCGCCCATGTATTTATCCACAACCCCCTTGTTGTCAGAAATGGCTTCCGTCATCAGGGTGAAGAAATCATTGATCAACTTAACCAGATCATTAGGCCCCAGTTTTTCGGAAATCGAGGTAAAGCCCTTAAGGTCGATGAACAGGACGGTCATTTCCCGGTTTTCACCGCCGGGTTCGGCAAATTCCGGATTATCGAGAAGATTGGAAACAATGCGGGGATCCATGTACTTGCCAAAAGTATTCTGAATCCGTTCCTTTAAGCGCAAGCCAACCACCATGGTGTTAAAGGAACTCGTCAACTTACCAATTTCATCGTCCGTGATGACCGGCACTTCCGTATCAAGATCACCGGATTCAACGGCCTGTGTCCCGGCCACAAGATTGCGCACATTCCTGACCACGGCGCGGGTCACCAGGGTGGCAAAGCCCAGCCCAAACACCATCGCCAGACCTGTCAAAATAATGCTGATCTTTAACAGGAAGCGCTCATCCCTATCGGCCCTTTGAACGGCAGCGGTGTTAAGCTCTTCAACATGAAGGCGCAGTGCAGCAATCGCCTGGTCAATGGCATCCTGATTTTTATTTAAATCAGGAAGCAGCTGTTCAAACATTTCCCGATTGCCTTTTTCCCGCGCTTCGACCAAACGCCAGCCATGGACTTCAAATTTCCGGTATGCCTTGTCGATACCCGTAAGGCCATTTTCGAGGGACTTGAATTTGCGTTGTCCTTTTGAACCCTCTGCCAGCAGATACCGGGTTTCGATAAACTTGGCGGCAACCCGCTCACCCAACGCCCTGAAACGTTTGCCACCACGGGACATCGCTGTTTTATTTTCTAGAACAAACAGCCGTTGCAAAACCACACCCTGTTCCAAAATATGAACATTGATTTCCGACATGGCGTCGCTGACCGGCAGATATTTTCCGGTGACCGCGTCCAGTTCATCGCTGATATTTGCCGTCAGCCTGATTGATAAAACGGCGACGGTGATCATCAACGCCAGAACAACGGCGGCGATGGAAAAAATCTTGTGGGCGATATTGAGATGCATAGGCGAGCCTTAGTTTTCCTTACGCTCTGCATCCGCAAAAAGCATCATCGAGCTTAAGATGGACGGAATGGCCTTGAATGCATGGGCAAAACCCAAAAGGATAATGCCGTGGTGTGCCCCGACCTCGCCCGAGAAAATATCTTCAAAGATGCTTTCCCCCGCTTCTGCGAGCCCCGTAAGAAGCAGAACAATACCGACAACGGCTTCAAAATAGGGGTTACGGGCAAAACGTTCAATTTTCTGAATAATGCTGTGCATAAGGCCTCCTTCATATCCAAAGCACGTGTCAGGGCAAAGGATTAAGAAGAATGTCCTTCAGCCCATAAAATCAATTGGCGCGGTCAACTGCCATCACCCCTGCATTTCGCTGTCATCAGTTGAACCGAATGAGTCATCCGGTCAACATCGGTAAACACCAATGAACCAACGGTGATCTTTTCAAGAATGGAAACGGCATATTTTTCCATTTTAACGATGGTATTAACAACGGAAATACGAATATCGACGGGCCAGTTGCCATTGGCGAAGGCAATGCTATCGATGGAAATATCGAAGCCACCCCCTGAATCCACCTCGATGTCAGCATCCGGGTTCGTCAATTGAATACAGGCGAGAAAATCGTAGATTCGCATCAATGTTTCATGATCCGTTTCCTTAACGTAGACATGGTCATTGGCAACACCATAGTCTCGCAAATCACTGACCACATCTGACGTCTTGTTAAATTTTTCGACCGCCGCTTTCATGTTTTCAGAAACGCCCCAGTCATATTCATTCGCTGCTTCCGCCCCCCCAAAGGGAAGGGCGGAAGCTAAAACGAACAGGAACGCAAAACGAATCATCGTTCGCATTTTTCCAGCCTCCTAGTAGTAGATGAACTGGATCGTGCGTTGGATCATCCGCTCGAGACGTCCGGGGTAATCCCACTTTTCCATTTTCACATCACCGGAACGGAATTCCTTGAAAAACTTTCCGTTCCTTAAGTGGTAGAGCACGGAATCAACGGTGGAAGCCGGGCGGAACCAGTCATCACGGTTTTGAAGTTCTTTCAGGTTTTCCTGCTTGGAACCTTTATCAGAAGTCACCGCCTTATCAATTTTATCGGTGCCATCTTCAAAAGTGTAACGAGCTTCCCGGGGGGTCAGCAGGATCAACACTGATTTCGTAAAGTCCAGAGTGGCTTCGTTGGAAAACAGGTACTGAACAATGGGAATATCCTGCAATAGCGGGACACCATCGCGCACGACTTCTGTTTCCTTTTCACTCAAACCGCTAAGCACGAGGGTTTGGCCGAACTTCAGGGCGACATTGGCCGTGACCAGTGTTTTGCTTGTCTGGGCAAAGTTGGCGAACGAGGTGTTACTAGATTGTCCCTCAACAAAGGCCCGTGCCGCTGAAACATTCAATTCGACAGCGTCGTTGTTCAGGAATTTTGGTGTTACATCCAGTTTAATACCAACCGGAATATCCGTAACCGAGCCTTCGCTGCCAGCGGCACCAGCCAGGGCAATGTGCCAAATGGCGCCTGAGAAAAATTCTGACTTCTTTCCGTCCAGTGAAATCAGGGTAGGTCGTGCGAGGACTTCATTACGATCGTTGACATCGTTGAAAATATTCATCGAATATGTCGTCCTGATGAACGTCAACGTCGGGGTCCAGGCGACAGAATTAACACGCGTCGTCGCGTCGTTATTCAGGGAAGTAGTTTTATTATAAATAACCGAACCGCCAAGTGTCGTCTGCAGCCCGTTTAATAAGTTTACACCCTTGTTCGTTGCCACACGTTCTTCGGTTCGAATGATGACAACATCAACCAGGACCATTCTTTTCGTTGAAGCCTTACTGCTGCTCGAAGATCCGGAGCTATCGTTGCTGTCAACTTTCACCCCTTCAGTGGTAGCGGCTGAACCGAAAATATCGGATGTTGATTGCGCTAACTGAAGGTAGGACTTTTTCTCATGGAAACGTCCCCATTCGCCCATCCTGGTGCCCAGGTGAGTTTTGCGAAATGAGTCCTTGCCCTTGGTTTGGTGATTATAGATAGCCAGGTCCACATTGGCCTCACTCAACTTACCCGATGCGGCTTTTATCATGGCGCTGTCGTAGGTGATGTCCGGATCGTCTGGTTTTATCTGGGCCGCCTTGGTAATGGATTCCAATGCCGTCTTCAGGTCTTGTGCATGGTAAGACGCCGTCGCCAGTGCGCGCAGGAACTCCGGATTGTCCGGGGCGTAAAGAAGGGTGTAGGCAAAGGCGTCCTGGGCCTCGCGGTAGCGCTGTTCCTTAAACGTGATTTGTCCCAACTGGTAAGCAGCCCAGTAATTACTGGGATCGTATTGAAGGGCCAGCCCATAACCGACCTTAGCCATTTCGATCTGCGATGAATCACCGGCTTCGGAACGAAGATGGTAGGTTAGTGCATTGAGAAAATGCAGGTGGGCATCGGCCGGGTCAAATTTAAGGGCCTTGTTGAAAGCCTTGTTGGCGATCAGGAAATCTTTTTTATCAAGCGCCGTAAGCCCGGCCCTGATGAACGGATCGCTTAGTCGGTCTGATTTGACTTCCTTGACCATGGACGCCAGGTTTCCGGAACCCCCATCCCGGTAATCAGCAACGTCCGTTGCCGTCGTACTACAGGCGCTCAAAAAGCCTGTAGCGACAACGACAGCGAGCTTAAATAAATGACGTATGGACATTTTGCCCCTCCCTTTATTGGTGCGAATCAAGTTTAACATGTTTACGTTCCCTTTCATTTTATCATTCCCTCGAAAATTCTTATAACTCAACGCCAGGAAATCACCTTGGCGTCGCCATGTTCAATCGACATCATCTGATTGGCCTGGACCGTGATCCATGGGCCCCATTCCCTGCCCGGCGACTGGGTCCTGACCTGGGCCTGCTTGGCTTCACCCAGTCCAAAGTGAAGCGCGCCCCACTGGCCGCCGGCATGACCGCCGCCGATGGTTACTTCCCGGCGCTGTACATGCTCACCCGTCTTCACTTCGACCCAGCTACCAACGGCCTTTGACCCCAGTCCAAGTTTCAGCCAGTTACCAATACCAGCGCTGACATTGCGCCAAATTTCAGCGGTGTGATTGCGATTGGAAACAACAAGGTCAAGTTTGCCATCGTCGTTCAAATCAACAAGTGAGCCACCCCGTCCTGTCTTGAAACTGAGCACCCCGGCTTCCTCGGCCCCTTCCTTGAAGGTGCCGTCGGCCCGCGCAATAAGCAGATTATTCGGGTCAGCATCAGCGGCGAAGTTGCCTGCCTCGACCTTTCCTTTGACGACCAGAAGGTCCGCCCGGCCATCGTTGTTTACGTCGCCGAATTCCGCATGCCAACCGGTCGACGCCCTGGTGTCACCACCGGCAAAAGGTTGCCCTGCAACGATGTTAAACGCCTTGGCCTTGTCTTGATAATGCGGCTTGGAAGCACCATCTGCGAGAACTTCAAAGCGATTGTCGGTAATATTGGTCAGGTAGTATTCAGGATAGCCATCACCGGTGACATCGTGGGCGGCAATGCCCATGCCCCAAATTTTAACTTCCTGCCAGCCTTCCTCACGAGGGTAGAGCTTTGGCCCATTTTCGGAAAACTGGAAAAGCTGCTCTTCACCAAAGCGGTAAAATTCCATATCGTTGGAGACCCGCAGGTCCGCAACGCCGTCCCGGTTCCAGTCGGAAAATAACATGGATAAAGCACAGTGGCCGGGCGTCAACGCTTCAAGGGGGGCGAACCCGTCGCCTTTTTTGTTGGGGCGATAAAGGTGATTATCATCGCAATCGCCGTAGCCCATTGTGATGGTGCCACGGTCCAGAAAATTGCCGACAACCATGGTTGGCCAGGTTTGTCCTGCTTCCCAGGTGGCGGAAAAGGCTGACGACCAGGCATTACCGCCATCAAAGTTCCAGTCTTCGTTGGCGCGCCTGAACGTGCAATCGCCCTGTCCGCGATAAAGAATGTTCTCGCCGATACGCAGCAGCAGAAGATCAACGTGACCATCGCTATCAACATCCAGTGGATAAGCGCCGACGTTACGCTCAAGCTCAAGCCCGGAAGATAGCTCAATGTCAAACTTCAACGCGCTGCCCTTTCGACTTAGATTTTTATACAGGCGCGACGTGCCGGCACCGCCAGTGAAAAACAGTTCCGGCTTTCCATCGCCGGAGCAATCAAAGGCGGCAAGACCGCCACCGGTCATATAAGTCATTTCTTCGCCACGGTATTGAACGTCGATACCGGATGACTTTGTTTCGGCGGCAAAGTGTGGTGTTTCCGAAGCAGGCGCAGATGTAGCCTGCAGGGCCACGCCAAACGCGAAAATGGTGAGGATGCGTTTCATCTAGAGGGTTCCTAAGAAACGATGCAGGGAATAACGCTGGGAATTTTCCAGGTCCCGATAAGCCTGAGCCGCCCCGGCCGCTTCGCCGCCATGCCACAAGATGGCTTCGCGCACGTCCCTTGCCCGACCGTCGTGCAGCAGGAATTCCTTTTTTTTCATAAGCCAGCCAAGCCCCATCAGGGGGGCGGTGCGCCACTCGCCGGACCCGGCGGAGCCTTCGACAAATCCATCGGCCAAGCCGGGGCCGGTATCATGCAGCAACAAATCCGTATACATGCGTGAAGTGCCGCCATCATCCAAAGGCACTTCGGGTATATGACAGGCAGCGCAACCGATTTGTCTGAACACCTGCTTGCCTTCCGGGTCGGCGCCGCGCGGCGGTGTGGGGACCAGGTCTAAAACACTGTCGGTAACAAGTTTTATGACGTTGTTTGAAATTTCACGGCCATCGTTCCGGGGCCGCTCGCCATGGGCGGCGCTATAACAAGCCTTTTGCCGCGGCGTGCAATCACCCCAGGCCGGCCCCATGATCTTTGAGGACATGCCCATGTCCATTCGGAATGCTTTTCCCGTTTGCACTTCCAGTGACCACTGGGCTGCCTTCCAGCCAAAACGGCCAAGGGCGGTGGAGCCATCAAATAATGTCACCCGGTTGATACGCCCTGAAATGCCATCGCCATTTTTATCTTCGGGGTCGGATAGGGCGATCAAGGTTTGCTCTGACACTTTTTCAAGATCGCCAAAACCGTGCAGTGCCGGTGACACCCGTCCCGCAATCAATGATTTTTCGCTTAAGGGTCCGTAGGCGGGGTCACGCAATTCAAATACCGGTTTGCGCAACATGGTCCCTGAAGGGTCGCGAATTTTTTCAAAACGCACTGCCGGCTGGCCTTCACCTTCAATGCCGGAAACGGCGCGTGGCTGAATTTGCCCGCCGTAAATGGGATCGCCGTATATACCGGCCCCTACTTTGAGCAGAAGGCTATCGCCCTTGATGGTGCCGTCTGCCCAAAACTCAAATTTCCCCCGGCTGCCATCAGGGTGACAGGCGTCGCACGAGCGCGCATTGAACAAGGGCCCCAGGCCATCGCCCGCCATTTCACCGTCGGCAAAGCGTTTTGCTGCGACCCACTCCTTGCCATAAAGGTCTTTGCCGGGGCTTCCGCCAGATGCAGGCGCGTTGGCGGTGAACACAGGTTTCGCTGCCAACAAGACCGGGTAGAAACGGGTAAAGACCCAATCCTGATCGGCCTCGTAATGGCAACCGGAACAACCCAGATTATCCATCGAGCCGATTTCCGGAACCTGCTCGCCGTAAGGCGGCCTGCCGAAGCTGAAGAAACCCCAGATTGAATCCGGATAGCGCTTGGAATCCTTAACCATCGCCGACAGGCCAATGTAGTCACCGGGGATCAGCGCGTGATTGTCCATATATTCTGCTTCGACCACCTTCAGGCGTTCCTGAACAATCATCGTGCCATTACGAAATGTGCCGGTTTTTTTCCAGTGAGCGAAACTTTCAGGATCGATGTAGACGTACTTGAAACCCGGTTGGTAAGCCTCGCCACTGTTCATGCTGTCGGGTGAGGTTGGCGAGCCGATAAACACCCATTCGCGCCAGTTTTCGGGCAACATCAAATCGCCATCCGTACTGTAACGCGCTGGCGTCGCCGCTTCGGCACCGGAAGAAATGATAATGGCGAACAACGCCAGTATGGAAAGCAAGTGCTTCATCAGTTTGTCAGATCCAGCATATCTACGGTGTAGTCAGCGCGGCTCAGCACCTCGAAGTTGGACGACAACGCATAATTGCCAAGATGGTTGTATCGGCAATACTGCCCTTTCCAGGTCCAGCCGATTTTAGTCTTGTCGTTAACCATCGTCCGGCAGCTATAAGCCGTTGCTGGCCATGGTTTTTGCCAGAATCCCGTCGGTATAGCGTTCCCAGGCAGGTGGCCACCGACATTCTTTACCCAGACTACACCCACCCCTTCCATCAGGATGTCATAGACCGGTTCTTTGATCATCGTTCCCTGGAAAGGCTCGCTGTAAACACATTTGCGATTGACGACGACACCAGGCACCCAGGCTTGATGAAGCCCGTTATAGCCGCGGCAAAGATACCACTTGGGTTCCGGCGCGGGGACAGCGTTCCTCGCCAGTTTTGCCCGCATGATTTCGATGTTGTAATCGTCGGAGCGAATTCGCGCTCTCATGCTTGCATTGTTGCGCGCTTCCCAGGCTTCGTGTCTTCGACATTGCTCATTAATGATCTCTATTTCCACATCCGCACGGGCTATATCCGCAAACCTGCCCCAGCCATGCGCATCGCGTTTGGAACGTTCCCAATAGGCGTGCTCGGAATTCTGGGATGGAGTACAGCCATTTTTAACGTTCCGTGCAGCCCAGTTTGCATCGTTCTTCAATTTGGCAAGCTGGGTGCGTTCTTCCGCATGTTTTTTAAGCGTATAGGCGGGCATTCTTTCGGCAACCGTATAGGCTGCGTCAAATTTGGAATGAAGGGGTATGGATTCTCTAAAACTACTCCCTTTCCAATAGGTGCCGTAGCTATACGCCGTTGTTGGCGCGAAGACGTTCAAGGACCAGTTTTCGCAGGACCCTTGCGCGACCGGCGCACCTTTCACCCAGTATTCCTGCTCGGTGCAGAAACCGGTTTGGGCGTTCTTGATTTTCCAGCCGCCGGGGACCTGAATGGCACCCCACCACTGGTAATCCAGTTGGGTGCAAACGGCCTCGGACAAATCGACACCTGTTTTATAATCATGAGGCTGCAGGCATCTGCCGGTACGGGTATTGATGAACTTGACCCGGCCTTCAATATCGACCAGATAATCGTAAAGCGCGACATTACCGCCTCGGCAATTTACCAGATGAACCGGGTCGTCGGCTTTGCTCGCATCGCTGAAGCACAAGCCACTGGTATCGGACCTAAATGCGACTTTGGCCTTATGGTACTTCGGCGAGGTGCTGTCGGCGACGCGGAAGACCTGATTGGCGGAGCCGACACACGGCGCCCATTCGGCCTTGGCCTTTTCTGGCACGCCGTTTGAATCATAGAAGTGCAGGCATTGGTCATTGGCCCGGTTGGCAAGCTGCATCCAGCCGTCACCGTGTTTCTGGACTTTCCAGTAATATTGCGTCGCATTGTTGCAACCGCCGACTTTAAGTTTGTTGTCGCCTTTGAAGACCGGGAACGGGAACGAGAAGTTGTCGAACTTCTTTTGCACCGTTGACCATTTACCGTCCATGGAGATGCAGTTGCTGCCTTGAGTCAGATAGACAAACCCGCGGGCTTCCTTGACGCTATCGGCGCCGAAAGCTGGTGTAGTCGACCATTTCTGATTTTCTGCATCTTTGTTATTACAAGGCAATTGGACGATAAAGCCGTTCTGGTTTGCCAGACAAAGCCCTGTGTGGCCGACTTCGATATACTCGTTCTTCAGTTTTAGGCTGACCGGATCATGGTCCAGGCCGCTCATTTTAATGGCTATCTGCTCTTTAACGTAGGCGGCGTTATAAGCTTTGTAGCGCGCCGTTATGGCCTTGCCCTGCTTGTTGTACCCCTTGAAGTCCTTGGAATACTTCGCCAGTTCCTGCTTTTGCGACGCTTGCTTGGCATCAATTTTACGTCCGATTACGGCTTGCACATGCCTTTTAAAGCCATGAGGCAAATGTTTCATGACCTTCTCGAACAAATGATCCAGGGCATACAGGCCCATCAGCCCAAGCTGTTCGACGTCGTATCCTAAATCCTTGATCTTGAACGAAAACTGCTCATGGATGTTGAGCCCGAACAGATCGGCGTCCAAAGTCAGATCGACCGGTTCATCCTTGGTTATAACACCACGAAGGTCGCCCTTGAACTCGGCTTTTTTGATGTCGATATCGGCGGCCTTGCCAAGGGCATCAGCAAATTTATCCAGCGCCCGTTCCATGATGCTGTCCAGATCATCCAGCCCTTCGATGGCTTTTTCGGCAATATACAAGACACCTTTGGCCGTATCGCGCTCTACGATGTAAAAGGCGACACGGGGGTCCAGATCGAGCGGGAAGTGGGCAACCAGGGTTTCCGCTAGGCGCAATGCTTCATCGGCGACATCCCTGAGCCCTTCTTCAAAGCGCGCGGCAATGCCCCATCTCGCCTTGCAGAAGGCTTTTTTCCAACCGTGGCAATGATGATACTTGTGCCAGTCGTGGTCGATGCTGCCGTTCAGGCTGTTGACCCGGTTTTCCGCACTGTGAAGGCCGCGTTCGGCGGCGGCCCGTTCACGACGAACCTTGGCCCGTTCTTCGTTGATTTTGGTGGTCAGGTGATCAACTTTTTTCTGGGCCTTTTTAACGGCTTTCAGCCCCTTCTTGAGCCCCTTGCCCATTTCATTAAAGGCTTCATTCATGGCCTTTTTGGCAGGGCCTTCGATGAAGGCCGGAATATCCAGGGTGAATTTGCCATCGATAAAGAAGTCGGCCTTCTTCATGTCGATCTTGGCCTTGTCCAGATCGAGGCCGGTCAGATCAAGGGTGAAATCGGCGGTAATATCCTTGCTGAAGCTACCTTTGGCATGGATTTTAATTTCCGATGAATCGAAGACGACGTCGAATTTTTCCTTAATGCCGATAATGTCGATTTTGGAATTGATCTTAAGCAGCGGGAACTTCGTCGGGCTGGCTTCCATCAGGAACTTGTTTTCTTCCAGGTCGATGGGGCCCATTTTAAAGTTATCGATACTGCCTTGAGCGTAAAGGCCCTTGGTCGGTGAAACCGATAGCTTCATTTCGCCCAATTCATGACCCAGCCAGTTGAGACTGCCATGCATACCGAAACCTTCCGATGTCAGGCCAAGGGATGCGTCCTGTGCGCCCGGCGAGACAAAGGCGAACAGAACCCCCTTGGTTCCCTTCGTCGCTGGATAGCCATTTCGTGCCGGTGAAGCCTTGATTCCCTTAAACGTCGGCATAATACCTTGTGGCAGGTCGAAGTGGATTTTCTTAGCCAACATGTTAAGAGCCACTTCCTCGATGAAATCCATGGGGATTTCAGTGGCCGTCGCCTTGAAAGCAACAGCTTCAGGAACCAGCGCTTCGGAAATAACCACGTCACCTGCCATGGTGAAGGTGTCGTTGGCGAGGGTCGTAGAGCCGCCGAAACCAAGCTTAAGGCCACCATCCTCGGTTCCGAGTTCGACTGTCACGTTGCCAAGCGAGAAACCGGGGATACCGAAGGGTTTGTGCCACTTGCCTTTCATCTGACCCAGAACTTCAAGGCCGAAACCGTCATCCAGAACCTGGACTTGAACCTTGGCGTCGAACAGAAGCTTGTCGCCTTTGATCGTCGTGTTAACGCCAACCTGAAGCCCCAAATCGAATTCATCCGGGTCGACGGTAATGAAGAAATCAAGATCGGCACTTTTCGACATTTTCATGAAGCCGGGCAAGGAGTTCGACCCGCCCTCGCTCAATTTACCCAGCAACGTTACTTTTGGCGTATCGCTGCCCCCGAAGATGCCCGTGACCTCGCCCATGACAAGGACTTCAGTTTTAACACCGATGCCCTTGACGGTTTTGCCCATTGGGCCTGCGTGATCAGGATGGAAACCGGCAACGAAGGCGACGCCCGGCTTGATGTTGATGCTCTCGCTGGGATTGGAATAGATGTCCTTCAGCGCGTCCTTGCCGACCTTTGAAAGTTCGGAATATGGTTTGTTCAAACCTTGTTCACTGAGCATAACCGCCGCGAACGGGAACTTGATGTGTTTTAAGGGCGTGTTTTTCAGCGGTGGGATGATTTCGGTGATCGCGAAGTCTTTTTGCGTCAGCGCCAGATTCCAGCCAGAACCATGGAAGGCGAACAGGTCCGTGGCGCGCCCGGCGATCATGCTGTCGGCCTCGATACCGTGTTCGGATACGATAAGTTTTGTCAGCGTGAACTTGTTGGCTTCCGGAATTTTATTGATCTCAGGAATCTCACCCAGCTTGATCGGCCCGTCCATTTCAAAGTAGGCATCGGTGATCAAGCCGTTGGTTTCGTGGACATCGACCTTGACGTCCATTTCCGAAGATGATCCGACCTTGGTTTTTGCGTTCACCGTAATATCGAATGTAGAAGTGCCGGACTTTTTCTTCTCGTCAATGTCGATGCTAAGACTCGTTAGATCGAGCCAGTGAATGCCGACCGGATGATTCCAGGGATGGATTGTTTTGCCGGTAAACTTCCATTCCTTGTCGCTGCTGCCCTGAGGGCTGTCGTATTCGACATCCATGAAGAAGGCGAGGCTATCGCTTTTAACTTTCACGGTGGTATCGCCCGATATGCCAACATCAATACCGCGCGCACCACTGGGTGTCTTGCCCTTGATGCGCAGATGGCCGTTTTGGAAGGTCAGGAATTTCGAGACCTCGGGAATATGAGGTGTCGGGATGGCGATTTTCAGGTCCAAATTATCCAGAATGTCGTTCTTGATATCCGCCGCGCTGTGATTCTTGATGAAGGTTTTGGGGCTGAACTTTCCATTTAGCGGTAGCGTCAGTTTGCTAACCCCAATCTTCTTCAACAGAGTCGCCACTTCGCCTGTCGGGTGGACCTCTAAATGTCCAAACACGTTCAAGCCGGGCTTCAGGGTGACCGGTTCCTTGGTTCCGCGCATTTTCCAGGCAATGTCGGGGCCAAGGTCGGCAAGCTTCACCTGCCTAGTTGTCTTTGTCGGGCTGTAAACAAGGTTGAGGGCCTTGAACGTCACATCCTTGAGCGGTGAATTGCCAGCATCAGGAATAAATGTCGCCGGAGAGAAATCATCAATTTCCATACTGAACTGGTATTTCGACGAGCCGCTGGGTTTGATCAGATCAATGTCCGCACTAATTCCCTTTAGCGTCAGGCCCAAACGCCAGAAGCTGTTACGAACCTGAATCCAGTCAAGTTCCACATCATCAAGTCCCGGAAGATTGGCGTCACCGACAATTTCGGCAGCCGTCATTTTGGTGCTGATATTAAGGAGTTTGTCACCCGCAGCCGTGTGGTTGTAAGACACGTCAATCGGCTTCTTGAAGTGGGATTGGGCCGCAACTGACCAGCCCCAGCCGGCCTTTGCCTTGACCATGTTGAAGTCCATCTCGGACAATGTGAAGGTTTCCATCATCTTGATGGTGACCTTGGTGCCGGGCACGGTTTTGCCGCTGATCGTCACCTCGACAGGTTTTCCGGCTGCTTCTTTCACTTCCACTTTGTAATCGAAAGCCACAGTCTTGGAATGAACGCTGACATCCAGTACGCCAATCACGTCAACGACGACAGCCTCCTTTACGCCTTTGATCGAAAGCTTTGAATGCTTAATGGTGGCGACTTTCGACACGCCCGGAAGGTTGATCTTCGGCAGCGGGATATTGAGGTCCAGATTGGCGAGAATCTTGCTCTTGAGCGTTGCGCTACCGCCCTTGACCTTACCAAAGACGGATGGTGACAAAGCGCCCTTAAGCGGCAGGGAACTCTTGGAAATACCAACATGTTTCAGCAACTTTCCGACCTTGGACGTTGACGCAATAACCATTTGCCCAAAAACATTGACGCCCGGCTTAAAGGCGAACTTTTCGGCCGTGAACTTGATCTGATCGCCAATACTGCCCGGCACGTCCGTCGGGTTCAGGTTACTTGCGGCCCCAGTTTTCGACGCCCAGACAAAGACCATGTGTTCAAATTTGGCGTCATCCAGGGGTGTGCCCTTAACCGCCGGAATGAACGAACCGATATCGAAATCCTTGACGATATTGGTCGCCATATATTTTTTTCCGCCATGGCGGAAGGCCGTGATGACGGTGTCCATGCCCTTGATCTTCAGTTGAGCTTCGACATAACCGGGAAGGATATCAAGCTCGTCAATTTCAACATCGCTTAAGCCCGGAACGCTGGTGCCGCCGGGCATCAGGTCGGCCAGGGTAATCTTCGAGGTAATCTTGACGCTTTCGCTCTTCTCCGTCTTGGTGACGAGGACATCCATCTCTTTATTATTAATCTTGGTCTTCGCGTCCACATGCGAGGCCCATTTACCACTGGTGCGGGTTGCCGTCAGGTTCATGGAATCCAGTTCCATGGGCTCGAACAGGCTGAGCGTCACCTTCTTGGTGGAATCCGCCGTTATCGTCAGGTTGGTGCCGCCACCGACGGTCTTGTCGGCCTCGATATCGAAAGCGAACTCGATGTCCTTGGAGCCGACCTTAACGTCGATATCGCCTGTCACAGCGACGAGAATATCGCGGGTCTCACCCTTCTTTTCGCCCTTGATGGCGAAATGGGCCTTCTTGAAGGACACCGGAGCGCCGGACATGCTGGGCAGCGGGACAGGCGCTGAAATATCCAGCGCATCAATGATGGCATTCTTCACCCCGCCCGATGGTGCACCTTTGTTGAACACCTCTGGGCTTAACGTGCCAGTCAGCGGCAAGCTTGCGGATTTGATATTTAACTTGCCTAGCAGGCTGGCGATTTTGGTTCCGGATTTGATATCCAGTGAACCCTTCAGGTTAAGGCCCGGATTTAGATCAATCTTTGCAGACGACTTGGTTATCACTGTCCCTAGGTCATTAGGCAAGTCAGAGGCATTAACCCCCTTCTCGCCATCGCCCTTGGGCACCCAAACGAAAGCCATGTTGTCAAACGTCGCATCATCCAGCGCCGTACCGGATACCTGCGGGATAAAACTGCCAACGCTAAAGGCACCAAAGGTGACGCCAATATGCAACTTGTTACCGGGGCCACGTTTAAAGGCCGTTACCTGGGTATCAAGCTTTTTAATCTTGCCGGTGAATTCGGCAAAGCCGGTGTAGAAATCGATCTCGTCAAATTCCACATCGCTAAGCCCCGGAATACTGGAACCGCTTGGCAGAAGATCAGCCAGGGTGATCTTGGTGGTGATTTTGACGGTGTCTTTACCATCCGGAGTCTTCGTTGCGACCACTTCAAGGGGTTTGTTGTTTATCTTCGATGTGGCGTCAACGAAGGAATCCCACTTGCCATCCTTGCGGCTCGCCGTCAGCTTCATGGCGTCCAGTTCAAGGGGCTCGAAGAACGGCAGCGTTACCTTGGATGTTGAATCAGCCTTGATCGTGACATCGGTGCCACCGCCCTGGGTTTTGTCGGCTTCAATATCAAAAGCAAAATCGATTTCCTTGGATCCCAGGCTGACATCAATAGCGCCGGTTACGGCGACAAGGATATCGCGCACGTCACCCTTC
This sequence comes from Rhodospirillaceae bacterium, assembly GCA_018662005.1. NCBI lineage: Bacteria > Pseudomonadati > Pseudomonadota > Alphaproteobacteria > Rhodospirillales > Rhodospirillaceae > Rhodospirillaceae bacterium. Next base: position 109,827 of record JABJHA010000002.1, read on the forward strand.
TTTTCGCCCTTGATGGCGAAGTGGGCATTCTTGAATTTGACCGGTGCGCCGGACATGCTGGGCAACGGCACCGGTGCCGAAATATTCAGTGCGTCGAGGATGGCGTTTTTAACTCCGCCTGAAGGCGTCCCCTTGGCGAACACCTGCGGGCTCAGGGAGCCCGTCAATGGCAGGCTGTTAGATTTAATACCGGCCTTGCTCATCAAACTGGCGACTTTGGTGCCGGACTTGATGACCAGAGACCCCTTCAGGTTAAGGCCGGGGTTCAGATCAATCTTTGCAGACGACTTGGTGATCACCGTGCCCAGATCGTTAGGTAAGTCAGAGGCATTAACCCCCTTCTCGCCATCACCCTTGGGCACCCAGACGAATGCCATGTCATCAAAGGTGGCGTCATCAATGGCCGATCCAGCCACGGCTGGTACAAAACTGCCAACCGTAAATGCGCCAAAAGTAACACCGATGTGCAGCTTGTTACCGGGACCGCGTTTAAACGCCGTGACCTGTGTATCCAGGCCTTTCAGCTTGCCCGTAAACTCGCCGTATCCTTCATAAAAATCGATCTCGTCAAATTCCACATCGCTCAAGCCCGGAATACTGGTGCCACTGGGCAATAAATCGGCGAGCGTGATCTTGGTGGTGATTTTGACGATTTCACCGGGATTGGGTTTGCGGGTAACAACGACTTCAAGGGGCTTGTTGTTAAGCTTCGATTTAGCATCAACATAAGAAGACCACTTGCCGTCCTTGCGCGTCGCCGTCAGCTTCATGGCGTCCAGCTCCAGGGGCTGGAAGAACGGCAGCGTCACCTTGGAGGTGGAATCTGCGGTGATCGTAACGTCCGTACCGCCGCCTTGCGTTTTATCGGCTTCAACATCAAAGGCGAAGTCGATTTCCTTGGTCCCCAATTTGACATCCATTGCGCCGGTAACGGCGACCTTGATATCGCGGGTTCCATCCTTGTTCTCACCCTTGATGGCAAAGTGAGCGTTCTTGAAGGTGACCGGCGCACCGGCCATGCTGGGCAGCGGCAGCGGTGCCGAAATATTCAATGCGTCGAGGATGGCGTTTTTAACGCCGCCTGATGGCGTCCCCTTAGCAAACACTTGCGGGCTTAAGGTGCCGGTTAAGGGCAGACTGTTTGATTTAATGCCAACCTTGCTCATCAGGCTGGCGATCTTGGTGCCGGACTTGATGACCAGAGAGCCCTTCAGGTTAAGACCGGGGTTCAGGTCAATATTGGCCGATGACTTGCTGATCACCGTGCCCAGATCATTTGGCAGTTCCGACGCCTTGACCGCTTTCTCGCCATCACCCTTTGGCACCCAGACAAACGCCATGGCGTCAAACGTCGCATCATCCAAGGCTGATCCGGCAACTGCAGGAACAAAACTAGCGACGGTGAAATCCCCAAAAGTCACACCAATATGAAGCTTGTTACCGGGGCCGCGCTTGAAGGCGGTGACCTGGGTATCGAGATTTTTAATCTTGCCGGTGAATTCGCCGAAGCCTGTGTAGAAATCGACCTCGTCAAATTCCACATCACTGAGGCCCGGAATGGACGAGCCGCTGGGTAGCAGATCGGCCAGGGTGATCTTGGTGGTGATTTTGACGGTGTACTTGCCATCCGCCGTTTTCGTCGCGACGACTTCGAGGGGCTTGTTGTTGAGCTTCGATGTGGCGTCGACGAATGAATCCCACTTGCCACCCTTGCGGCTCGCCGTCAGCTTCATGGCGTCCAGTTCAAGGGGCTGGAAAAACGGCAGCGTCACCTTGGATGTGGAATCAGCGGTAATCGTCACGTCCGTGCCGCCGCCTTGGGTTTTGTCGGCCTCGATATCAAAGGCGAATTCGATTTCCTTGGCGCCCAGCTTGACGTCGATATCACCCGTTACAGCAACCTGGATATCGCGGGTGCCGCCCTTGTTCTGACCCTTGATAGCGAAATGGGCGTTCTTGAAGGTTACCGGCGCGCCTGACATTTTCGGTAAGGGCACCGGGGCTGAAATATTCAAGGCATCCAAAATCGCATTTTTAACGCCGCCCGATGGTGTGCCCTTGGCAAACACCTGAAGGCTTAGCGATCCTGTCAGGGGGAGGCTATCGGATTGGATGCCAGCCTTGCTCAACAGGCTGGCAACCTTTGTGCCTGACTTGATAACCAGAGATCCCTTCAGGTTAAGGCCCGGATTCAAATCAATCTTTGCAGACGATTTTGCAATAACGGTGCCCAGATCATTTGGAAGCTCAGTCGCATTGATCCCCTTCTCGCCGTCACCCTTGGGCACCCAGACAAACGCCATGGCATCAAAGGTGGCGTCATCAAGGGCCGAACCAGCCACGGCTGGCACAAAACTGCCGACGCTGAAATCTCCAAAAGTCACACCAATATGGAGCTTGTTACCGGGGCCACGCTTGAAGGCGGTGACCTGGGTGTCGAGATTTTTGATCTTGCCGGTGAACTCGCCGAACCCGGTATAGAAATCGACCTCGTCAAATTCCACATCACTGAGACCCGGAATACTTGAGCCGCTTGGCAACAGATCGGCCAGGGTGATCTTGGTTGTGATCTTGACCGTGTCCTTGCCATCCGCCGTTTTCGTCGCGACGACTTCCAGGTCCTTGTTGTTAAGCTTTGATTTGGCATCAACCCGCGACGCCCACTTGTTGTCGCTACGCGTCGCCGTCAGGCTCATACCATCCAGTTCAAGGGGCTCGAAGAACGGCAGCGTAACTTTTGATGTGGAGTCCGCCGTAATCGTCAAATCGGTTTTCGTCCCCGCTGTTTTGGCGGCGGCGACGTCGAAGGTGAATTCGATTTCCTTTGAGGCCAGCTTGACATCAATGTCGCCATTTACCGCGACATCGACTTCGCGGGTGCTACCGGTTTGTTTGGTGGAAACCGAGAAGTGGGCATTCTTGAAAGTCAAAGCGTCAGGCGCGCCGGGAATTTTCGGCACCGGCAAAGGCGCGGTGATGTTCAAGTTGTTAAGAATCGCTTCCTTGATCTGGGCGCTTTCCTGCCCTTTGGCGAACAGGGAAGGATTGATCGAGCCACTCAGGGGCAAGGTATGATCAGAGACACCCAAAGATGACAACAGAGAGCCCACCTGACCCGAAGAACTGGCAGCGAAGGTTCCAAACAGGTTAAGGCCTTCCTTGAAGGCGTGGGTCGGGCCACCGGCCGTCAGGACCTTGTCCACATCGGCGGGAATGTTTGTCGGGGCTGTGGCGCTGGCCTCACCCTTGGGAACCCAGATGAAGGCCATATTGCTGAAGACGCCTGAATCCAGTGGCGTGCCAGCCAACGGCGGAATGAAAGTTGCCAGGGTGAAGGCGTCGGGCATCACCGCGATTTGCATCTTGCCGCTGCTTGATGTGCGGTAGAAGGCGATGTTGGCCTCCTCATCGCGCACCTTGATGCGGGTTTCGGCCCAATCCTTGGTAATTTCCAGCTTCTCAAGCTCGATCGCGCTTAAGCCCGGCGCGTTGAAACCGCCGCCAACAAAATCGGCCAGCGTCAATTTTGTATCGATAATAATATCGTAGGCAGCCCCGCCACCCGCACCGCCGGTCGAAAGCGCCGCCGTTAGGTCGAGCTCCTTTGAATTCAGCTCGGCGGTGGCTGCAAGACTGACGTCCCAGGCATTATCCTTCTTCGCCGCATTCAGGCTCAACGTTTTGGTTTCAAAATTGGTGAAGCCGGGGAACGAGAGAGAATCCTTGGTAATTGCGGCCAGTGAAATGGCCGATTGCTGGCCGGTTTTTTCAAGCAGGAAACTGCCGTCAAACGTCGCCTGCTTACCGGCGACGGAAACGCTCAGTCCATCCTTGACCTGAAATCGAAAATTGCGCGTACCGTTCGTGTTGGAACCATCAAAATGCAGGAAACCCTTATCGGCAAATTTGACGAAATTCGGCATACCGGGTGGCTTAAGCGCCGGCAGAGGCATGGTCAGATCGAGATTTTCGAGCACCGCATTCTTGATCTGCTCACCACCACCGGAGCGGAAGACGGCCGGATCAATGGAGCCACGGATCGGCAATTTCAGACTGGACATACCAACCTGGGTCAACAGCGAGCCAATGTCGCTGGAGGAAGGGAAGTCCACAGAACCGAACAGGTTGAGCCCGGCCTTGAAGTTCAAGCTGGTGCCGGCGGCTTTCAGTTTATCAGCGACGGATTTCTCTAGCCCAGAAACCTGGACACCTGTTTTGGCCTCACCCTGGGGAACCCAGATCACCGCCATGCTTTCAAATTTGGCGCTTTCCAGTGGCGTTTCGCTTAAGGTCGGGATGAAATTGGCAAGGGTGAAGGTATCGGGCAACACCGCAATCTGCGCCTTGGCATTTGGCGCTGTACGGTAATAGACGATAGCGGCTTCGGCTTCCCTGATCTTGATGCGGGCATCGGCGAGGCTTTCGCGGACCACCAGATTTTGCAGTTTTACATCGGAAAAGCCCGGCATGTTCAATTCGGGCGCTACATCTGCAACGGTGAGCTGGGTTGAAACGGCAATGTCGTAGACCGGTTGCGTGGTGCCGGTTTGGCCAGCCGCTACATGCAGGGCCACATCAATATCCTTGTTGTTGATGCTCGATTTGCCGTTAATCGTGACATCCCATTTATCCTGTCGGCCTTTGGCTGCGATGGCCATGTCCTTAATGTCGAAGGGCCTGAAAAGGGAAATTTTGATGGTACTTTTCGATGTCCCGGTAATGACAAGTTCGCGGGTTGCCGCGGTTCCTTGATCAAGGTCTAACTGGACATTAAAGACGGCGTCCGCGCCCTTTAGATCAGCGGTCAGCTCGCCGGTCATGGCGACGTCATAAAGGTAGGTGCCTTGTGCGTTCTTCGATGTTTTGATGCCCAGAACGCCATCCTTGAACGATTTGGAGCCTGGCATGGATTTCAAATCAACGGACGGTATTGGGGCCTGCAATTGAAGGTTATCAAGAACCTGCGCCAAAATCTTGGCCGAAGCAGCCTGGGCGTCATCTGTTGTTGCACCCGCGTCATAGGCAAAAAGATTTGCCGGCAAGGCGGTGTTAAAGGGCAGGTTGGAACTGGACGCCCCGGCAGCACTGAGCAGTTCGCCAATTGCCCCGCCGGAAACAGAACCCGTGCCATACAGATTAATCCCTGCCTTCAGATCAAGCGTGTCGCCTACCCCGGACAGGCTTGCCGACAGAGCCTGTGGCAAGTTGGATTTCGATACACCGGAAGCGCCATTTCCCTGACCAATAAAGATGAAAGCTATGGAATCGAAAGAAACCTGATCCAAAGGCGTTCCTGTAGGCAGGGGAACAAAGGTCTTAAGATCGAATTGCTGGGGAATAATTGCAGCGGCAGGATTGTTGCCTACAGAAAAGCCGATAGCGGTCGACTCGACTCCCTTTACTGTCAGGCTCGCCGTTGTTGTTCCTGAATTCTGGTCTGTATTGACATCACTGACACTTAAAGTCCCAAGCCCGGGGACATTGGCCAGGGCGGGGATGGCCTGCCCGGCGTTCTGCGTCGTCGATTGGGCGGAAGCCGGGATTGATGTGAATGGCTCCAGAATCAGGGCTAAAACAACAAAAAGACATAATTTCCGGGGGTTAATGCCTAACCATTCACCAATTCTTGATTTTCCCAACCGCACTTTTTTGCCCCCATATGAACCACCGAAGAACCATACACAAATTCGGTTCCTGAGTCCCAGTCACCCTTACAAGCTAATGGTTAATCGGATTTTCCGACAAGTATCAGATGTAACATTCATGTCTGTTTTCCAGCCAAAGCAATGTCTTGTAATTTCTTCCGGTCATGAATGTGAAGCACCCTGCCGCGTCTTTCGATGATGTTTTCCTGGTTCAGTTTTGACAGAACCCTGGCAACCGTCTGTCGCGTTACCCCTGCCCTGGCGGCCAGTTCGAGCTGCGTCGGCACCGGATAAACCCTGTATCTTTGCAGATTTCCGGGATCAGCTTCCACCTGACCCGCCAATTCGTTACACAACCGCTGTTCCGCATTCATCAGGCTCAGATTTGCAATCCGCTCGTTGGCGTCACGAATAATGACCGCAAGCCTACGCAAAAGAACCAGGGCCGGTTTTTCATGGGTAGCGACCAAGTCGAGAAATTGACGCCCGGTTATTTTTCCCACTGCGCATTCGCTCCTGGCAATAACCGTTGCCGATCGGGGCATATCATCAAGAATGGACAGTTCGCCAAAAAAGTTGCCGGACTTGATCGAATCGTAATGGACATCCCTTCCCGAACGGGAACTTCTAAGAACCTGAACCTGTCCGGAAAACAGGAAGCAAACATCATGATCCGTTTCGTCCTGGGCAATGATCGTTGCACCGGCGCCATATGTTCGCCAATCAATGATCCCAGCTACCTGCTCGCGGACTTCGGGCGAAAGTCCCTGAAAGAAGAGGAACCTGCTCAATGCGGCTTCAGGGGCAAGTTTCGGATCAGGCAGGCCATCAGCCGCATCCGGCCAGCTGGCCCCCGACTCACTTTCTGGAATATTTACCCTTTTGCTTATCACTGTTTCGTCCTCAAAAAAATTCACTTGAATAAAATTTCTGAGGATATTTTTGCGGATAAGTTAATATATAACAAATATATTTTTATCATATTTATTATTGAAAATATCAATAATAGCACACATCAGAGCAGACACTTGGCTGATCAATCAACCAGACGGCCCGGAGAATTATTCGGAAGGTGCTTCTTCTGTAGCGATCCAGATGCTTTCCACTGGATGTCCCAGTTCGTGAAGATCGCCAAGAATGGAAACAATGCGCGGCGTCAGTTCCGTAGCTGCGTGGATAAACAACCTGCCATCGGCGGTAAAAACATCGCGAGCCAGGACAGCGCCTTCGGGCAGTTGGTTTATAGGGCATAACTCACCTTCCAACTGCGGTCGGGCTGATGCCGGTGCGGCCCCGCCCAATACTTCCGGTGCCTGATCAGCTTGTGGTGTGGCTTCTGATGGATCGGGAAGGCCGCGGGCTTCCACGCCGACAACCTTTTCAGGTTCTTCAGGCAATCCCTTGACTTCGACTGGTCCCGTCTTTTCCTGCTTCTTTACGGGTTTGACGTTTTGGGGAATTTTTGAATTTCGAAAAAGCGGTTGCTGTTTAGGCAACAGCTCAAGGCCCCGACTGGTCTTTTGTTCGCTTTCAGGTTTTGAAATTTCTTCGAGAATGCCGTCAACATCCATGGCTGTATAACTATACGTTTCCTTGAGCCAGCTATCCGACTTCACCTGCTTCAACAATTTACCCAGACGTTTTTCCAGCCCGTCTTTTGAAACCGGTTTAACCAGGAACGCATTGACATCCAATGCAAGCGCCAAATCGACCAGCCTTTTGTCCGAGTAACCCGTCAGCATGGCAAAGGGCGTCGCTCGCTTGATATTATTGCTTCCGGTCCTTACTGCCCGCAACAACTGCAGGCCATGGGAAATCGGCATGTTGAAATCGGATATAATGACATCAACATCACTGTTTCCGGCACTCAGCACCTGCAGCGCCTCTTCGCCGTTTTCAGCGTACAGAACATCAAGGCACCCCAGTGAATTCAACATCCTGGCGACAGTCGTTCGACTGAATTTCTCGTCATCGACAAGCAGGATTGTCATCCCCCTTAACATTTGAGACGTTATGTTCAGATGGGTCGATGCGTGGATGTCGGACGTCATAGAAACTGGCCCCTATTGCCGGTGCTCATCGCAGAACCGGATAACTCTAGAATACTCGATTTTAATCGCCTCGACACGAATTTCAAGATCATCCCAGTTTTCCTGGTGGGCATCCACTTCTATACCCTTCAACATTTCCGTCAAAGCGGTTGCCGCGGCATTGGCGGCAGCCCCCTTTGCCGCATGAGCGCTATCGTGGACGCCGCGGACGTCACGCTCAGCAAGTACAGTATCCAGGTTTTCAAGTAATTTGGGAAATTCTTCATTGAAAATTCCCAGCATGAACATCAGTTCCGCCTTGTCCTCCTCGCCAAGGGTCCGCGCCAGCCTTCCCATGTCGATTGGGCTTGTTTCATCGGGCGCCATATCTTCAGGAACGATTGCCTCTTGGCTGATCGCGGTTTGATCACCGCCCAGATTTTCCAGAAGGGCTCGCAGCTTGATCGCATCGACAGGCTTGGTCAGGCATTGATCCATACCCGCATCAAGACAGGAATCAATATCTGACTGATTAGCCCCGGCGGTGATGCCGACAATGGGGATTGAGGCAAGCGGCCCCGTCATTTTACGAATGCGCTTCGTCGTCTCAAGACCATCCATGACAGGCATGTGACGATCCATCAAAATAACATCAAATGTGTCGGGTGTATAAATCTTCAAGGCCTCCGCGCCGTTTACGGCACTGGTCACGCGATGACCGACCCGGGTTAGCACCCGTTCAATAACAGTTCGGTTAATGGCGTTATCTTCAACCTGCAAAATCCGTAATGATCGCGATGCCTGCTGAGCGGAAGCCTGTGAAGATATGTCTTTTTCTTCCTGCGCCAGGGCCGCAATCTCGTCTTCGCTTGCCAGAGGGAAACGCGCCTTGAAGTAAAAAACACTGCCTTTATTGACGGTGCTCTCAACAGTTATTTCACCGTCCATCAGAGCCGCCAAACGGCGGCAGATGGTCAAGCCCAATCCGGTACCGCCATATTTTCGAGCAACATCAACGGAACCTTGGGAATAGGGAGAAAACAACTTTTCCAACACATCGGCGGGAATTCCCTTACCGCTATCGGTGATGCTAAAGGACAGGAAGGCGGCATCCCCGGTTTGCTTTTCCACACTGGCTTCAATGCTAACCGCGCCATGATCGGTGAATTTAATGGCGTTACTGATCAAATTCAGCAAAATCTGGCGAAGGCGCAAAGAGTCACCTATCACCGCAACAGGCATTTGAGAATCAATGTTGCTGGTAAAGGTCAGGCCCTTTTCCCTGGTCCGCAATTTCATCAAGGCCATGACGTGTTCAACGACCTGGATTGCAGAGAACGGCAGGCTTTCAACGTCCAGCTTGTTGGCATCGAGTTTGGAAATATCGAGCAGATCATTAATGATGGTAATCAAGGCTTCGCCGGAAGCAACGATGGTGTCCGCGAATTCCCTTTGCTCATCATCAAGTTTCGTTTCGGTCAACAAGCGAGCCATCCCTAAAACACCGTTCATGGGTGTCCTGACCTCGTGGGAAACAACGGCGATAAATTCCGACTTGGCATCGGCGATTTGCTCGGCATGCTCGCGCGCCTCTTTCATCATTTGTTCGGCGTGTTTGCGATCGGTGATATCAACCTGAATTGAGACCATCCCCCCAGATGATGTTTTGCGTTGGCGAATGTCTATCCATCTTCCGTCGCTCAATAATCGCTCGAAATCATCCCAGCGTCGTTGACCACGGGGAATATTACACTCCGACTCTTCTGCAATGGTTCCACGGCCGGTATCTATTTTTTCCAGTTCCAGCCACGTTAATCCCGGGTGACATTCCTTGTCTGTGTAATTGTAAAAATCCATAAATTTACCATTACACATGACAAGACGATCATCGATATCGTAAAGAACAAATCCGGCGGAGAAGTTCTCGATGGCATCATTAAGCAAGGCTTCGGCCGCTGCCGCCTGTTCCCGGGCCTCTTGGGTTAATTGTTCGGCCTGTTTGCGTTCGGTAATATCAGTAACAATGTTGACTACGCCGCCGGTAGGAACCGGGGCTGTATTAACCTGCAGTGTTCGGCCCTCAACCGTTGCCCGCTCCCAATTTAATGGCTCTGTCGTTAATGGTTTTTCTTTGAGCCACGTATCGGTCAATTTAGCCGGATCGCCTTCCCCGAAATCTCCGCGTTCGGCCTGAAAGATATTTTCTGCCCGGTAGTGCTCGCCAACCTTGAGCACGCCTTCGGGAAAATCGTAAAGCTCAAGGTATTTCGCATTGAACAGGACATAATTTCCATCTTCGTCAATATAACGAATGCCCCCCGGAACGTTTTCCATGACGGTTCTGAGTTGGGCCTGTTTCTCCGCCAGTTCCGCTTCAGTCCGCTTGCGGTCGGTAATGTCATATACTTGGCAGAAGATATAATTTATTGAACCATCATCCTTACGAACGCAGGATGTGAAAAGACGCCCCCAAACCGCGCTGCCATTTTTATGTTGGTAACGTTTTTCCAAAACAAAGTTGTCCCGCCCACCATCAACCATTGAGCTGTCTTCAACCTCTGTAAACTCAAGGTCATCAGGGTAGGTGACGTCGCGCCAGTTCATATTCATATATTCTTGCTCGCTGTAACCAAGCAAATCACAGAACGTGTTGTTAACCTTGAAGAAATTACCCGGCCCGTCATGCATGAACATACCGGCGGTACTGGATTGGAAAGCGCTAAGCATCTGCTGTTCACTTTCCCGCAAGGCGACCTCGGCCTTTTTCCTTTGCGCGACTTCGTGGCTCAATCGGCGATTCCAGACGACGAAGACAATCAGAACAATAATCGCCACCCCACCCACTTGCAGGACCACTTTCATATCGAGACCCTGTTCATAACGAATGCCAGCCCACTTGCTGCGAATGGCGCTTTCTTCTTCCGATGTGATCGACGCCAGGGTTCGGTTCAGAATATCGATGAATTCCGGCCAATCCTTGCGCACGCCAAAAGATAGACCCGGTAATTCGATATTTGCCGGGGCGGCAATTTTAAGATTGTTAATGTTGTGTTTTTTAATCAGGTAGGTGGCGACCGCAAGATTAAGAACCGTCGCTTCGGCATTTCCAACAGCGACGGCCTGAAGAACCTGCAGGGGGTCTTCAAACATCGTGCGAATAATGCTGGGGTGTTTGAATTTAACCCGGGCCGTCGCACCATAACCGCTCATCAAAGCAACCTTTTTGCCTTTAAAATCCTTCAACCCGGTAACAAAAGGATGATTGTCGCGGGTCACAACAACAAGCGGAAAGGCAATGTGTGGCTTGGCAAAGTTCATATAGGGGGCGCGTTCGGGGGTGCCTGAAATTGACGGCAAGACATCAATAACCTTGTTCTCGATACCCTCAAGCACATCAATCCACGACCTGTCGGATATCACTTCCATGGTGATGCCAAGACGCTCGCTAATCAGTTTGACGTAATCTGACGCCATGCCGGAAAAGGCGCCATTTTCATCAACGAATTCAAACGGTGGGTACAGGGTATCAATACCCATACGCATGTGTTGGTGCTCGCTGAGCCATTGCCATTGTTGATCGCTCAACTGAAGATTTTGACGTTCTGGTGCGTCACTGACGCCGCTCCACTTCTGGCGAAGGAGTTCCAGTTCTTTTGGATCAAGCTGGTCCATTGCCTTCCTGAAAATCGACGCAAGCATTGGCCAGTCCCAGCGCACCGCTATATTGAGTTTACTGAATTCCGGATTGCCCAACTTGAGCTCCCCCGAGACAATCAGATCGGTCATCATCTCGCGACTGATCAGGTGCTTGAGGACCGTTAATTCACCCAGGGCAGCGTCGGCTTTGCCAAAGGCTACGGCCTTCATGGTTTCGGTCGCATCGGTTCCCAGATACAATTTAATGCCAGGAAAATCACGCCTGAGAATTTCCTCCTGGAAGAAACCCTTGGTAACCGCAACGGTTTTACCTTCAAGTTGATCCAGCTGTTGGTAAGGCTTGCCCTGACGGCTGAGGATGGCATTGGGGTTGGAGGTATATGACTCGGTATAATGCATATAGGTTTCACGCTCGGGGGTACGAACAATATTGAGCATGACGTCCAGATCGCCACTTTTCATCATCTTCAAAAAACCATCCCATGATGGTCCTGTGATGAATTCAACATTTATACCGATCTTGGCCGCCAGCAATTTCATATAGTCAATGGAGAAGCCCTGCGGCCTTCCGGCTCCGAAGAAATTAAAGGGCGGCCAGTCTTTTTCATTATGAACACGAATAACCGGATGCTCGTTTAGCCACTGGCGTTCTTCTTCTGTAAGGCTCAGTTTTGCCCGCACCCCTTCGACATCGGCCTCAGGCGCTTTCTGGATGATAATGAGAGACCAACGCCGTTCAATGGCTTCTCTTTCAGCGTCATCAATAAGTTCCATTCCGGCATTAATTTCATCAATGAGCTCTGTATTGCCCTTGCGGGCGGCAGTGAACCAGGTATTGCTGTAGAGCGGTTTATCAATCGGGTATTGAAAATCAAAACCCAGTCCCGCTTTTTGCAAATGATACAGGCCGGTTGGCGTATCGGCGGCAAAAGCTTTGATCACGCCACCCTTCAGGGCAGACATCATCGATTCATAACTCTCGAAGCCGAAGATATTTTCAGGCGGTAGTTTCTCCTTCAGAAATCCCTCGACAAAATCACCCGACAAAACGCCGACCCTGTGATCTTTCAGGCCCTCTACGGTTTTAATCCCGGCCAGGCTTTTGTGAACAAAGAAATGGGTATCGGTTTCGGTCAGTGCCGAGCCATATTCAAGATATTTATTGCGTTCATCATTAAAGAAAAGACCCGCATGAACATCGGCCTCGCCAGCGCCAACCATACGCAGGGTCTCTTCCCACGATGCCGCCTTGAATTCAATTTCAATGCCGGTTTTCTTCGACCACAAACGCCATATGTCGATGATCAGGCCATCGGCCTGATTCTGATCGTTCTGGAAATGAAACTGGACACAATCGATACAGTGGACGACGGAAATTTTGTCGGGCTTGGCTGCACTTGCCGATGAAACAGTTTGGCCGAAAACAAGCAAGGATACGGCGAAAACATAAAACATGTTGAGAATTCGTTTCATTGGTTTTCCTCGCAGCAATCAGGCGCCTTGGCATTGGTTACGGCGCAATCCCGACCTTCGGCCTTGGCCCGGTACAAGGCCTTGTCAGCACAGATGGTCAAGGATTTGCTGCAATCCGGATCGGCAATGGCGATGCCGATGCTGGCAGTAATCTTAATAATTCCGTCTTTTCCATCAGGAATTTCCAATTTCCGGGTCGCCTCCAGCAAGCGACCGGCAACAACCTCGGCCTTCTCCCTGTCCGTATGGGGCAGAAAAATCAGAAATTCCTCACCGCCGATGCGGCCAAGAACATCGTGAATGCGCAAAACCTCACTCCAGGATTTGGCGACATTTTCTAAAACCGCGTCACCCCTGTCATGGCCAAAGCTGTCATTGACCGATTTAAAATGGTCAAGATCAAGGGCCAGCAAGGCGTAATCCTGTTTATAGCGTTCGGCCCGGCTAATTTCCTTTTCCATGACCTCAAAAAAATGACGGCGATTGAAAACGCCGGTCAACGGATCTGTACTTGACAAGCGGGTCAATTCTTCATTGGCAGACAAAAGCTCACGACGAGCGCGGCTAAGCTGCAGGTGGTTGTTGACCCGGGCGCGGACGATGGAAGCGACAATCGGTTTATAAAGATAATCAACGGCGCCAAGGGAAAGACCTTTTTCCTCTTCTTCAGCCTCGTCTTTGGAGGTCACAAAGATGATCGCAGGTAACGGTTCTTTGCCGGACTCGACTGTCCGGCGGCAAATTTCAAAACCGTCAACATCAGGCAGCATGATATCAAGCAGAACAACGTCGAAATCCTCCTTACCCATCATTTCAAGGGCTTGCGTCCCCGTTGATGCAATGCTGACAGGGGCCAGCGATGACACTGCCTTTGACAGGATCTGGGCATTAAACCTGGAATCTTCGACGATCAGGATTTTCTCGTCGGGATATTGCATCAAAGGCCCCCATTTCTTCTTGCCTGAACGGAATAAACATTAATCGAACGCCTGTCATGTGGCACGGTTTTTTCTGAATGGGAAGATTGAGGCTAAAGTTAATATTTAACAAATACAGTTTTCCCATATAAACTATTGATTATGGCAATAAGTGTAGCACACCTTCGCGCCTTCCATGGTGTCGCCATGGAGGGCGGTTTTTCAAAAGCGGCGCGGGCCCAGAATATCTCGCAATCAACGCTCTCTCTGCATGTTTCCGCACTCGAGGAAGGATACGGTGTTCAGTTGTTTGAACGTCGGGGACGTAAAGTAACCCTAACAAAATTCGGGGCCGATTTACTACCGATCACAGGCAAACTGTTTGAAAGCATGGAGCAGGTGGAAACGCTGCTGACCGGGGCGATGGATTTAAAAGGCGGCTATCTTTTGCTGGGCGCAACCGGCCCTCATCAGCTCATCCCCTTTATGAAAGCCTTCAAGGACCAGTATCCCGAACCCCGGCTATCGCTTTTCCTTGATAACAGCGAAAAGCTTCTGATTTCCCTGAAAGAACGCCATATCGATGTTGCCGTCCACTCAGCACCGCCGCGGGGCGAGGGTTTCGGAGTCATTCCCTTAAGCATCGATCCGGTCGTCGTTTGCCTTGCCCCGGACCATCTTCTGGCAAAAAAGAAAGCGATCAAGCTGAATGACCTGATCGAGGAGACCCTGATTGTCAGAGAGAAGGCAACCTATATCCGTGGCTTGATTGACGACGCCTTGGCCAGGACCGGGCTGCAACCAGCAGACATTTTGGAAACTGACAGCTGGCAGGCGGTCCATGAACTTGTTATTGCCGGCCTTGGCGTCAGCCTGATGTCCGTTGCCGATGCCGGTTCGGATGACCGCATCGTGCGGGTGCCACTCAATGATCCGGCACTGGAAATCACCGAATACCTGATCTTTGACCCCCAAAGGCGGCGTTTGAAAACGGTCAGGGCATTTCTTGACCTGGTCGAGAAAATAACCGGAGAACCCTGGTACACATTGTAGTAGATTAGTTTGTAATTATTACAAAAGGTGACGAGACTTATGACCGGGGAAAACAACAAAATTCTTATCTGCGACTGTGACGCCAGTATGAGTCTGGACGCCAAGGCTCTTTCCAAGGCCCTTGATGACGCCCCGGTCTCCTCCCACACCAGTTTATGTCGGGCCCAGATTGAAAACCTGTCCAGGGAACTGGCGGGAGATACACCCGTTACTGTGGCCTGTACCCAGGAAGTGCCGGTATTCCTTGAAGCCATCGACGAGCAGGAAAAACCCCCGGCGGTGACGTTTGTAAATATCCGCGAGCGCGCCGGCTGGTCCGGTGAAGGCAAGAAAGCAGGCCCAAAAATTGCTGCCCTGATCGCCGAAGCCGCCGTCCCGGTTAAACCGGCAATCAATCTGACCCTTGAATCTAATGGATCCGTCTTGATCCTTGGGCGGGACGAAATGGCGCTAGGGGCGGCCATACGTCTGTCACAACGCCTTGATGTCACCCTGGTTTTTCAAAACACGACCAAGGAATCCGTCATGCCGCCAGCATTGATGGATTTTCCCGTGTTTTCGGGCGCCGTTGAGACCGCGAGCGGGCACCTGGGCAATTTCGAGATCGCTTTTTCAGCCCTCGCCCCCAGTCTGCCTTCATCAAAGGGCAACTACACATTTGGGCAACCGGGTTCGCCAAACCCGTTGAAGACCGATCTTATTCTCGACCTGAGCGGGTCAGACCCCCTGTTCACCGGATCAGAGAAACGCGATGGTTATTTCAATCCGTCGACAAGCGATCCGGTCAGCATCGAACGCGCCTTGTTCGATCTTGCCGATATGGTCGGAGAATTCGAGAAACCCCGTTATGTGGACTATGACGGCGCCATCTGCGCCCATGGTCGCAATGGTATTCCCGGCTGCACCCTGTGCGTTGATCTGTGCCCGACCGGCGCCATTACATCAGCCGATGAGCGCGTCGCCATAGACCCCTATATCTGCGCTGGCTGTGGAAGTTGCGCCGGGTCCTGCCCGACCGGTGCTATCGAGTACGCCATGCCGGGTGGCGTTGATACCCTGGCGCGTCTGCGCACGTTGCTGGCAACGTATCTTAAAGCCGGAGGCAAGAATCCTGTCCTTATGATTCATGACCGGACATTCGGTGATGAAATGATCGCCACAATAGCCCGTTCCGGCAAAGGACTACCGGCAGGAGTTTTGCCTTTCCTGCTGAACGAGGTCACCCAGGCCGGAATTGATACCCTGCTTGCCGGCATCGCTTACGGGGCATCTCAAATTCTGGTTATGACGCCACCCCACAAGCAGGACGAACAGGATGGCCTGAACCAGCAGCTCGCCACATCCAACGCTATTTTAAAGGGCCTGGGTTACGGGGAGGATCGCCTGTCCCTGATTGATCAGGCCGATCCCGAAAGTGTCGAAGCCCGCTTATATGCCCTGAGCCCGCCCGCATCCGTTGGCGCTGCAACCTTTATGGCACTGGGTAACAAGCGCCAGCGCCTGAACCAAATTCTCGAAAGTCTGCACGGCCAAGCGCCCGCCCCCGTTGATGTGATCGAACTGGAACAAGGCGCGCCATTCGGGGCCGTCGTTATTAACACCGAAGGCTGTACCCTTTGCCTGTCATGCGTTAACGCCTGCCCGGCAAAAGCCCTTAGAGACAACCCGGACGCACCGGAGCTGAAGTTCCAGGAAAGCAATTGCATTCAGTGCGGATTGTGCAAAACCACCTGCCCTGAAAATGTCATCAGCCTGAACCCGCACATCGACTTCACGACGCTGAACGCCCAGGCGATAATCTTAAAGAAGGAAGAGCCCTTTGAGTGTATCCGTTGCAGCAAGCCGTTCGGGGTCAGCTCGACGATTGAGAAGATGATCGAGAAAATGCGTGGCCACAGCATGTTCCAGGACCCCAAATCCCTGGACCGGTTACGCATGTGTGACGACTGCCGGGTCATCGATATGGCCGAAGGGGAAGAGCACCCCTGGGCATCAAAACAACGTGGCACGAAAACCACGGAGGATTATCTGAAAGAGCGCGAAGACCTGCGCCAGCAAGCCGCCGAAGCGATGGAAAATGACAGCCCTGATGATGATTAAGCTTTTTCCAGCTTGTTAAATGACAAAATAAAATCGGCGACGGCGCTGACATCATTCAAATCAATCAACGGCACACTTAAGCCCTCAATCGGGCCGTCACTGGCAACGGCAATAATTTTATCGTCACCGGGGGCCAGTAATTCCTGTTCGTGATCGTGGCGGAAAACTTCCAGCTTGGCATGACTTTCGCGCTTGAAACCTTCGATCAGCAACAAATCGACCGGTTCCAGTTTTTCAATGAGCTCCCCCAGCGTTGGTTCGGGGGCATCGCGCAGTTCACGGATAAGCGACCAGCGCCCGGCAGAGGCAACCATCACTTGCTTGGCGCCGGACTTGCGATGGCGGTATGAATCCTTGCCCGGTTTATCGACTTCAACATTGTGATGAGTATGTTTGATGGTCGAAACCCCGACCCCCCGGGCCGTTAATTCGGGGATCAGCTTAACCAGTAATTCTGTCTTGCCGCTGCCGCTCATGCCGACGATGCCAAAAATTTTCATTTATTCCTCATCGTCTCTTATCCCGGGCAAGGCCTCGACCAATGAACAGAATGCGTCACCATCACCTGAACCGCAACCGGGTGCGAAAATAACCACATCCCACGCCCCTCCCTGTGCGGCTTGCACGGCTTTCTCTAAATTATCACACGGCCGGGTCCGAATGCTTCCCTCTAGGGCTTCGGCCAGATCCTTACCGGCCTGACCGAAAAGATAAGCTCCTTTGATGCGATCGGAAACTGCTTTAAGACCATCTATTGACCCGCCAATTTGATCACCACCGCCGATCCAGCAAATATCATCATAACCCTGGAAACTGCTGGCCACGCAATCAAGGGATGTTGAGGCGGCATCGTTGATATAAAGAACGCCGTCAATTTTCCCGATCTCCTCGCGATGATCAACAAGGCCCGGAAAACTCTGAATGGCCGCCATCGCCGCGTGCGGCTCAACACCAAGGGCACGCACGGTGGCAAAGGCCGCGACCACGTTCGCCTGGGCATGGGGTCCCGCGAATTGTCGGATCGATGATAAATCCATCACCACCACCGGCTCACCACCATCGAAACTGTCATAGAGCGCTCCATCCTGAACAAAGGCGCCACCCTTAATCACTTGTTTTGTTGAAATGGGGAACACCCGTTGTTCAGCGGCTTTCGATAATTTCTTAAAAATCGCCTGCGATGCTTTATCGTCAATACTGATGATGGCGGCCCGCGGTTCGGTCTGGCGATGAAAAATCTGCAAGGCTTCGGCACGCTTCATTGCGCTATCCATGTTCAACAGCACCGCAACATCGAACGTGATGGAAACCGTATGGGCGACCCTGAAAGGCGTCATCTCGGCAACATAAACCCCTTCGACCCCAAGCGGATCGGTGTTCAAGGCGGACGTGCCGGACAATCCCGCCATTTCCCCTTCACGGCCTGTAACCTGCAACAGGTAGGTGACAATCGCCGCCGTTAAGGATTTGCCGTAAGCACCCGATATTCCAACATAAGCCGCCTCGCGCTGGGTTCGCGCCAAAAGCTCGACATCGCAAATGACTTCCACATTCTGCTCAAGAGCCCGGGCTGCAAGATCTTTAGCCGCCGGATCGGTTTCCCATGCATGGGCGGAAACCACCAGCGTCGTGAACTGCCGAAGATCGTCTGCTGTGAAATCTTTAGTCGTGATGCCGCCTCCAGCGGCGTGTGCCCGATTATCCGGGTCGCTATCCCACGTCGAAAGTTCGGCCTGTCCCGCGTGCAGGGCGCGGGCAGTATAAAGCCCGGCCTCATCAAGACCGTACAAGGCTACGGGGTAGCCGGCAAAAGGGAAGACATCTATCAAGAGTTAGTCATCGAGGTATTCGGCCACCAGTTCAGTGAGTCCCAGAACGGGAAGGTCCATCCCGAATTCGTCGATGGCCTCTTCCAGAACATTTCGGCAATTACCACAGGCCGTAACCAGCGCTTCGGGGCCCACCGCATCAAGTTGCTTCTTCTTGGCCCCAAATGATTTAATCCGCAATTCTTCGGCTCTTGAATTGGAACTGACGCCACCACCGCCGCCGCAACAAATATTGGCGACGCCATAATTTTCCATCTCGATGAAATTGTCACTTACCATATGCAGAAGGTTTCTCGGTTCATCAACGATACCGCCCCGGCGGACGATTTGGCATGGATCATGGAAAGTGACCCGGCGTTGATCAAGCTCGCTTTTGGTTTTGATCCGGCCTTCACGGACAAGTTGGTCGAGCAACTCGAGAATATGAATAACTTCAAAATCATAATTCTTGCCGACAAGATTAGGGCCTTCCCAATTCAGCGCCGAATAGGCATGGCCACATTCCGGACTGACAACGTATTTGACCTGCAGTTTTTCAGCCGCATCAACGATACGCTGGACCAATGTTCTGGCGATTTCCTTGTCGCCCATCTGGATACCGACATTTGTTGCCTCATAAGCTTCCGTCGATATGGTCCAGGTCACACCGGCCTGTTTGAAAATGCGCGCCAGTGCACCGATCACTTCATAGAAGTTCAGAACTTCCATCGCTGACAGGATAATCATGTAGTCAACGCCGACCTTATTAAGTTCGATAGGGATGCCAACTTCTTCGGCTTGTTCGCCGACAATCTTGGCCATGATTTCAGGTTTAATACCAAGTGGGCGGCCAATTTCCAGCACCCGCTTGGCGGCTGCGTTCAGGCCTTCAGGCACCAGCCCTGCGGCGACCATCGCTTCACGGGATTTGCGCACAAGACCCGCAATGTCGATGCCCATAGGACAAACAATGGTGCAACGCCCACACAAGGTGCATGAATCATAAATCAGCTCTTCCCACTCTTTAAGCATATCTTCGTCGACTTCATCAGGAACCAGGCCAAACATCTTCTTGATGCCTGAAAGCGGAGCTTTATGGCGTTTGTAAACACGCCGCATGGGTTCCAGCTTCCATACCGGTGTGTAGCGCACATCGCCGGTCGTCTCATAAAAATGACAAGCCTGGGCACACTGGCCACAATGAACACAAGAATCCAGATAGGCCGCGGCAGAGGCATCAATATTATTGACGAAAGTTTCGATAGCGGCTGAAACACTCATGGCACGACTCCCCGGCGACCAAAGAAGGCGCCTGTATAGCCACGACTGAAGACAAAGGTAACCGCGTGCATCAGGCGGCTAAACGGGAAGTATATAAGCCAGATTTCGACGCTCAGCATGTGAAGGGCGCGCAAACTGTCGTGACTTTCATCCAATGCAAGGCAGCCGGTCAACATGGCAAGGAACGTCAACCATGATGCAATATGATCATCGGCATCGGAAATTTGAATCATCACCGGATCCGAGATGCGCCTGATCCACAGCAGGATCAAACCGGCAAAAGCAATTTCGGCGCTCAGGATAAAGCCCCAGCGCGGCATCGTCACCCAATCGAAGCCAACGACATTTTCTTTCAGGAACAACACATGTGGGGCCGCATAAATCAACAAGGCGAAAAGTCCCAGATGGAACATATAGCCCGCGACCAGGTGATAGCGGGTACGGAAAGAAAAACCACCGTGGGGGACAAAGTGGAGGAATTGCCCCTTGATCGCACCCATCAGGGCCGACGCACGAGGAATTGAAATATCCGGTTTACGGCCAAACCGGATGATACCGATAATCCGCCACAGGGCACCGAGGACAAAAACGCTTGATGCCAACACCCACAGCGGACCTTCTGTAATTTCAAGAAATGTCATTCGCCTCGTCCTTCTTTTCGTGACCGTTTTAATTTATGCGATCATTCCGCTGGCATGTTGTCTGGTTGACCAGCCTGCACGGCGCCTTCTACAACGTCCTCGCCTTCAGCCATCGCCTCTTCGGCCCACCAGCCGTGATGTTCCTGGGCCCACTTTTCATCGACATAACCTTGTGTCATGCCTTCAAGCGCCCCTTCAACACCGATGGTGCCCAGATAGATATGAACAAGCGAGACGGCGATTAGAATAACCGCAGACCCGCCATGTATCAGGTGCGCCAGTTGCAACTGCTGGACGCGCTCCGCCAGCCACGGGAAATCGAGCAATAAGCCTGAACCCGAAACCGCCAGCCCGGCAAAGAACAGCAACCAGTACCAGAATTTTTCGCCCAGATTGTATTTCCAGCTTGGCGGATGCCCCTTGGAGAAGAAGCCGCCCTGCATCACCCAGGTCAAATCACCCTTCTGCCAGATATTATCCTTCAAATAGACGCCAAGCATGATGACCAGGGCGACAATAAAAAGTGGGCCCAGCAGGTTATGGGCTTGCATCGAGGCGCTGGCGACGGCTGACCAGGCGTCTTTGCCGATGATCGGCGAAATCACATAACGCCCGAACATCACAAACAGGCCACTGAAACCAAGCAGAATAAACAGGCTGGCAATAAACCAGTGTATCCATCGTTCCGGTTGCGAGAACCGGGGAACCGCCCTGCCCGTTCGCCCACCCGTCATCTTGATGCGGCCATGAACAAGGAAGAACACGATAACAAAAACCAGGGACACAAGGATTAATAGACCGCCCCAGTAGGAAAGTGGGCCATTTCTTAATGACCGCCACTCTTCCCCCGGCGTCTGAATAAGAACCTGCATCCCGCCCGGGGTGCCCGAAAGGTCAAAAGGCTGGCCACGACGCAGCTGGCGCCAGAAATCAGAATCGCTCTGATTGCCCAGGGTTTTTCCCGGAACATTGCCACTCGTTTGCGCATAAGCCTGGGACTTAAGATCAAAAGACCCGGTCATTCCAGCGGCAAACACCCAGACAAACAACATCATGAAACACGCCATCACGGTCAGGCGTTTGAAGGGCAGTCTTTTTTTCATCGACTTATTCATGGCTATTGTCTTCCCGACTGAGACCAGGCCCTGATACGCATGGATTGCAATTTCGCCCTGTTGATAGAAGCAGAGCCGGATATTTTCGCCCCACCAACCGGTCTGGAAGAGCCGGACTGATGAACCATACGGTTACGTAAACTGGCCAACTGATTTCGGCTTAAGGTTTTGTCCGGATTTGATCCAAGAAATTTACCCGCTTGTAGGCTTAGCAAGCGTCCTTGTTCCTCATCGCGGCAAGCGCCAAGGGATACGGCGATCAATGTCACCATTCCCAAGAACAGCACACGCTTATGCAAATCGGCCATACTACAGTCGCTCCTTTGAGAAGGTGTCTGCCCCGTTCGTGCGAGGCAGACTTGCCTGCTCAACCTCCGCCTTTTTTCTCGTAGGCCGTTCCCCAACCCCAGGCACCCGAGCCGAAGCCGCGGGACACAACACGCTCCCGGTAAATGTTGGAGACTTCATTGCCATCACCACCGAGCAAGGCCTTGGTCGCGCACATTTCTGCGCACAACGGAAGCTTTCCTGCGGCCAGGCGATTGGCGCCGTATTTGGTTTTTTCGGCCAACGAGAAATCTTCTTCAGGGCCACCGTTGCAGAAGGTGCATTTGTCCATCTTGCCGCGCGAGCCGTAGCTGCCGGCTTGCGGGTATTGCGGCGCGCCAAACGGGCAAGCGTAGAAGCAATAACCACAACCGATGCATAAATCCTTGGAATGCAAAACGACGCCCTGTTCGGTGTCGTAGATGCAATCAACCGGACAGACCGCTATACACGGTGCATCCGAGCAATGCATACAAGCCACCGAAATGGATCGCTCGCCCGCCCTGCCGTCGTTAATGGTGACGACCCTGCGGCGGTTGATGCCCCAAGGAACTTCGTTAGCGTTTTTACAAGCCGTAACACAGCCATTACATTCGATGCAGCGTTCGGCGTCACAGAGAAATTTCATACGTGCCATTTTCTTGCTCCCCTTATGCTGCTTCGATGCGACAAAGTGTCACTTTGGATTCTTGCATTTGCGTCACCGAATCATAACCGTAGGTGCCGCACATATTGGCCGCTTCACCAAGAACGTATGGATCCGTGCCTTCGGGATATTTATCCCTTAGATCTTTGCCCTGCCAATGGCCACCAAAGTGGAACGGCATAAAGCAAACACCGGCGGCAACCCGATCGGTAATCATC
This sequence comes from Rhodospirillaceae bacterium, assembly GCA_018662005.1. NCBI lineage: Bacteria > Pseudomonadati > Pseudomonadota > Alphaproteobacteria > Rhodospirillales > Rhodospirillaceae > Rhodospirillaceae bacterium. The sequence continues at coordinate 132,738 of JABJHA010000002.1, forward strand.
GCCTTGATCAGAACCTTGCCGCCTTCAGGGCTATAAAGCCACATATCCTGACCGTCCCTGATACCGGCGTTATTGGCATCGACCGCATTAACCTCACAGAACATTTCCTGCTGCAATTCGGCCAGCCACTTGTTGGAACGGCTTTCATCGCCGCCACCTTCGTATTCAACAAGTCTGCCTGTGGTCAGGATGGTCGGGAACTTTTTCGAGAAATCCTGCTTTTGGATCGACTCGTAAAGGGTCGGCAGACGGTAGTTCCTGGTATCCTTGTAAGTCGGATAATCAGGGACCAGATCACGCCTTGGTGTGTACAGGGGCTCCCTGTGGATGGGCACCGGGTCGGGGAATGTCCAGACCACGGTACGGGCCTTGGCATTTCCAAACGGTGCGCAACCATGCTTGATAGCGACGCGCTGGATACCACCTGAAAGGTCGGTTTTCCAGTTGCTCTTGTCACCGACACCCTTGGCCATGATAGCCTTTTCAGCCGCCGTCAGGTCCTTGTCCCAGCCCAGTTTCTTGAGCATCGCCATGGAGAATTCAGGATAACCATCCTTGATTTCCGAACCGACTGAATAAGATCCTTCGGCGAGAAGATTTTGACCGTCTTTTTCGACGCCAAAGCGGGCCCGGAAAGTCAGGCCACCTTCGGCCACCGGTTTTGACGGATCATAAAGAACAGGTGTTCCCGGATGACCCATTTCCGCCGTTCCCCAGCAAGGCCAGGGCAGACCATAATACTCACCATCGCAGGGGCCACCTCTGGCTTGCAAGGTGGTCCGGTCAAAGGTGACTTTGTTGGCCATTTGTTTTTTCATCCGTTCCGGCGACTGGCCGGTATAACCGATGGTCCACATTCCCCTGTTAAATTCGCGGGTAATGTCTTCGACAAAAGGTTCGTTACCGTTGACCTTGATGTTCTTGAACATCTCTTTGTCCATGCCCAGCTTCTTGGCAAACATGTACATGATTTCATGGTCGGGCTTGGATTCGAAAACCGGTTCAACGACTTTGTCACGCCATTGCAGGGAACGGTTTGACGCTGTCACCGAACCATAGGTTTCGAACTGTGTACAGGCCGGTAGGACGTAGACCCCGTCCTTGCGATCAGGAATGACCGCAGCAAAAGTTGGTACAGGATCAATGACCACCATCAGGTCGAGTTTTTCCATCGCCGTTTTCATTTCCGGCAGACGGGTCTGCGAGTTGACCGCGTGGCCCCAAAGCACCATCGCCCGAACGTTATCGGGTTGGTCGATGTTGTCCTTTTTCTCGAGCACGCCATCAATCCAGCGTGATACCGGGATGCCTTTTGATTCCATCAGTTTCTGGGTCGCAAAACGGCCCTTCAACCAGTTGTAATCAGTCTCCCAGACACGCGCCCAGTGCTTCCATGAACCGGTTTTAAGGCCGTAATAACCGGGCAATGAATGGGACAGGATGCAGAAGTCGGTCGCCCCCTGAACATTGTCGTGGCCACGGAAAATATTGGCACCACCGCCCTGCTTGCCCATGTTGCCGAGGGCCAGTTGCATGATGCAGTAAGCGCGGGTGTTGTTGTTACCATTGGTGTGCTGGGTGCCGCCCATGCACCAGATGAACGTGCCGGGACGGTTATTGGCCATGATCCGGGCGACGCGCTTCAACTGCGAACCCGGAACGCCCGTAACCCTTTCGGTTTCTTCAGGTGTCCATTTGTTGATCTCTTTGCGAACCTGGTCCAGGCCCCAAACGCGCTGGCGGATAAACTCTTTATCTTCCCAGCTGTTCTCGAACACATGCCACAGAATACCCCAGATCAAAGCAACATCCGTACCGGGGCGGAAGCGGACGTATTCATCAGCATGGGCCGCGGTGCGGGTGAAGCGCGGATCACAGACAATCAGCGCCGCATTGTTCTGTTCCTTGGCTTTAAGAAGATGCTGCAAGGCAACCGGATGGGCTTCGGCCGGGTTGGAGCCAATCAGGAACATCGCCTTGGAATTATGGATGTCGTTGTACGAGTTGGTCATCGCCCCGTAGCCCCAAGTATTAGCAACACCGGCGACGGTCGTTGAGTGGCAAATACGCGCCTGGTGATCACCGTTGTTGGAACCCCAGTAGGCGTAGAACTTGCGGAACAGGTAAGACTGTTCGTTACTGAATTTGGCCGATCCCAGCCAATAAACCGAATCAGGACCAGAGGTCTTGCGGATATCGAGCATCTTGTCGCCGATTTCGCCGATTGCCTCGTCCCAGGAAACCCGCTTCCATTTGCCGCCTTCCAATTTCATCGGGTATTTCAGGCGGCGCTCGTTATGGGCATGTTCGCGGACACTGGCACCCTTGGCGCAGTGGCTGCCAAGATTGATCGGGCTGTCGAAGTCCGGCTCCTGACCGGTCCAGACACCGTCTTCAACTTCGGCAATAACGCCGCAGCCGACAGAACAGTGGGTGCAAACCGAAGCAATGCGCTTGGCTTTGCTTGCCGTGGCCTGGGCAGCAGCCGGTTGAACGTGACCCAGTGTCGCCGCAGAGGCCAGCGCCACACCACCAGCCGTCAGGCCGGAGTTGCGCAGGAACGTGCGTCGATCAATTGCCCCGCCGATTGATCCGGCAAGGGCCTGACTGAGCCGTGAATTCTTTGATGTTCCGTTTGATTTTTTAATTAACATGCTGTTCTCTCCCCTCTAGAACCGGGCCAAGGAATAGTACGTGCGGACATGGTCGGTTTCCTGATAACCGCCAGTAGCTGAAGTCTTCGATTCGGCAGCTTCGCTGACCTTCGGTGCGGTGCCGACCGCGGCAACTGCGGCAGCGCCAGCCGACAGGGCGGCGCCTTTAAGGAATTCACGTCTGGGCAACCGTTCTGATTTGATTTCGGTTTTCTTCTTCGTCATCTTGCTCTCCCACTTTCATTCCGGTGAATGCCGGAAAAAATTAACGTTCCTTTGCGGCCCTGATCATCAGGCCGCCATGTCAAATGCCTGTTCTTCAATTTCCATCAACAACGTGCCAATCGTTCCAACCGGCACGTACAGTGATGCGTTTTCCGCCTCTTCAAGATCAGTGAAAAACATTGGTGCCCACGACAAAAGATGGGCTCTGAAAAATGATTGCTGACAGCCGTCGCCTTCCGGGCCGCGATGGCCCAGGATAAGCGTGTGCATGACTTCCAGCACGGTTGCGATGTGGTCTTCGGGTTCCGTTGCTTTCGGGTCACCCTGCAGCCCCAGGCGCGACATCTCGCCACGCAAGACGGCCAGCGGCTTGTCATAAAGCAGCCCGGTCAGGTAATGGGATGCATAAGGCAGCAGCTCGCCACCGGCGCCAACCCCGTAAAACAGCTTGGTGAATTCTTCTTCGATATCCTCAGGTGTCGCCTTCCTGGCAGCGGCAGATAAAGCGCCAAGAGCTTTTCCCATGGGGCTATCGTCGCCTTCAATGGAACGCAACATTTCGATGGTTTCAGGGGTCGGAGGTTTCGTGAGGAGGTTCGATAAAAGGGCATAGAAACGGGCGCGCAGAAGCTCGTCATCACCCTCAGCTTGTGAAATCTGGCCTCCCCGACCTTCATTCATAACAGCCCCTCCGAGGCTTTTCGTTATGGCTCGTTGTTCTTTTTTATTAAGACTAAAGTTATAGCAGAAAAACCGCCATTTATCCATGCATTTGGGAGGACTCTCGGCATCGAGTCAATTTTAATTATTGTAATGAACAGGAGGGGAGCAAGCTTAAAGTGCCATAAGCCCTTATAAAGACTATTACCTTAATTTTCTCTAATATTAATCTTTTCCACCATGCGGAACCGGCAGTTCGGCTTGCTCGGCCAATTGAGATGGCTCGTCATCGGCGTGTTCCGAGGATTCCTGCTCCGCAACAGGGTCTTCGCTTACAGCTTCATCTTCTGCCAGTTCCTCTTCAATTTCGGCTTCATCTTCCTCAACCAGTCCCTTGCCGACTTTGTACGCCGTCTCGACAACCATTTCGACGATGCCGAGGGCCGAATAATCATCGTCATAATCATTGAGGCCATCAAGGTTGGCGAATACCGGGTTGCTGGTCCACAGTTTACGCAAAGCCTTCCGGGCCAGTTCCTCGGGCACATTCTCACCCAAAAAGCCCGTGTAATCGGAATCCCCGTCAAGAGACTCGATGGGCGGCAAATCGGCGACTACCTGCTCTTCCGTCGTTGCTACTTCATCACCTGAGCCATCAGGAAGCGCTTCGGCAAGCTGATCAGGTTCATCAACCTTGTCGGTGTCGGCCAGTTTGGTTTGTGACCATCTGTTGATAAATGTTTTTTCAGCCATTTTGCCTTCCGGGAGGTCTGCGTTCACCCCGCGCCTTACGGGGATCGTAGGCTTTGCGTTTGCGTTTCTTGAACGGCACATCAACATGGTGACGCTCGACAAATGCTTGCGCCCAGCCATGAATTATTTCCGGCATCTGGACACCTTCGACCCATTCATCGCCGCTCTCATCATACCCTTCTGCCTCGAACGGGCAGAGTGTTGCCTCAAAAGCCGTTACTTCGTGTTCATGGGCGCCTTCTTCTTCGGGGCGCAGAACGACAAATACCTGTGGTGGTGACTGGCTGAGATTGACTTTGTAGCCTTCGGTTTCTCTGGGGAACAGTTCCAATTGCATCATGCCGGCGAAAAAATGGGTCCAGCCATCGCCCTCGCGCAACACTTGCCAGTCTTCCATATCCACTCCGCCGGGAATGACCCCGACCAGTTTCCATTCATGATCGGCCCAGCGGTTATCAATATCACGACGCTCAAGAACAACGCCGATATCCATGGTTCGGGGAATATCGTCTGCCTTTTGGGCGGGCGGTTGATCTGTCATAAGTCTTCCTGCGCAGGGTTTAAATTATACCAATACTATCGGACCAGCATGTCCTGAATGTCAAACACACACCGCAATCCGTGCCCTGTCCATAGAAATCTATTTTATTAAAGTCATGTTTTGACTAGGCTTTGAAATGATTATCGCAAAACCAAAACCACCGAGGCTGCATTATAATGTCTGATAATAATCCTGAATCCGAACAGGTTTCCCTCTCCAACCACATCATCAATCTGGCCAATGACGCTATGGGCGATGGCCACGCAGCAGAAGACGTTGCTGAAAGTTTGCGTCACGCGGCGGCTAATTTTTCAGCTTACGCTTTTTTCCGCTCCGAACAGTCACCCAAGGACCCAAATCATACGGTCGAAAGCTTTATTTCGCTGTTTGAGTATTATCTTGATGCCCACAAACCGGAAGATTCAAGCGGTCAAGGCTTGATGCAAACCATAGCCCAGGCCAAGGAGGAATTATAATTTTACCTAATTTTCCACAAAAGCGTTGTGGGGATTGTTTAATTCCAGTAATTTGGTACGAGAAGACATATTAAAAAACAATACGAATGCAAAAAGCCCTAAAACAGGAAGGAAAATCAGGATGAAATCGCTTTTCAAAAAGGCCGGGCTCACGGCCCTTGTCGCGGCTAGCGCCATTGGCTTGGTAGCAAGCAATGCAAAGGCCGCAGAGCCCATCAAGATCGGCTCGTTTCTAGCCGTTACAGGTGGCGCGTCATTCCTTGGCGATCCGGAAAAGAAAACCCTCGATATGTACGTCGAGAAAATCAACGCCGAGGGTGGCGTTCTTGGCCGCAAACTTGAACTCATTGTTTATGATTCCGGCGGCAATCCAAAAAAAGCCGTTCCCTTCGCCAAGCGTTTGATCAACGACGATAAGGTTGACATTCTTCTCGCCGGTTCGACCACCGGGGCGACCATGGCAGTTATTCCCATCGTCGAAAAAGCGGGCATTCCCTTCATTTCCTTTGGCGGAGCCGGCGTCATTATCAATCCGGTCAAAAAATGGGTCTTCAAGACACCCCATACGGACACATTGGCCGTTAAAAAAATCTACACAGACATGAAAGCCCGTGGCATTTCCAAGGTCGGCTTGCTTTCAGGCAGTGGTGGATTTGACAAGTCCTGCCGCAAGAACGTTCTCGCCCTGGCCGCAGGCGCCGGCATGAGCGTTGTCGCCGATGAGACCCATGGCAAGGGTGACACCGACATGACCGCCCAGATCACCAAAATCAAAAACGCCGCTGGTGTACAAGCCATGCTGTATTGCGGTTTTGGCGGCGCGACATCGATTGTCGCCAAGAACTTCAAGCAACTGGGTGTCAGCATTCCTCATTACCAGACGCACGGTTCAGCATCCAAGTCCTTCATCAAGAACGCCGATGGCGGTGCTGAAGGCGTTCGCCTTCCGGCAGCGGCCCTGGTTGTTGTCGATGCCTTGCCTGACAGCCATCCGCAAAAGAAAGTCGCTAGCGCTTACAAAAAAATGTACGAAGCAAAAGCCGGTAGTGAAATTTCATCCTTTGGCGGACACGCCTATGATGGCCTGATGCTTGCTGTTGAAGCGATCACCCGGGCAGGTTCGACCGACAAGGCCGCCGTTCTGGCCGAACTCGAAAAGACCAATAACTTCATTGGTGTTGACGGCATCTACACGATGTCCCCGACCGATCACTTGGGTCTCGACGAAGCTTCTTTCGTCATGGTCGAAGTTAAGGGTGGCGACTGGAAGATGCTTAAATAAATCTTCGCACTTTGTAGATAATGGCTCCCTCATTTCCGTATGGGGGAGCCACTTTTTTTATGGCATAATTTTATCCCATGTACGCAGAGTTCTTACAGTTTCTGTTTTCAGGCATTACTGTCGGCGCCATTTACGCCCTCGTCGGCCTTGGCTTTGCGATTATTTATAATGCCAGTAACGTCATCAATTTTGCCCAGGGCGAATTTGTCATGCTTGGCGGCATGGGCACGGTCTTTTTTATTGGTCTGGGATTACCCATGCCAATCGCCGTTTTGCTCGCCATTGCACTGACAGTGGTTGTTGGCTTCGGTCTTGAAAAATTAGCCGTTGAGCCAGCCCGCGACGCCCCCATCGTCACCTTGATTATCATCACCATCGGGGCTTCCATTTTCCTTAGGGGAGCTGCCCAATTGGTCTGGGATCGCAACTTCCACAGCGTGGACTCGTTTTCAGGTAGTGACCCGATCATGGTCGCGGGCGCATCGATCCTGCCGCAAAGTTTATGGATTCTTTGCAGCACGGTCGTCATCGTTATTGCCTTGCACATGTTCTTTACCCGCTCCATGACGGGCAAGGCGATCATCGCCACATCCCACAATCCGCTGGCCGCCAAATTAATGGGTATCGACACATCCATGGTCCTGCTGATGAGCTTCGGACTGTCGGCCCTGCTTGGCGCCAGTGCCGGCATCCTGATCGCACCCATATCGCTGACCTACACGGGCGTCGGCATCATGCTGGGCCTGAAAGGGTTTTGCGCTGCGGTACTGGGCGGGCTTGGCAAACCCATGGGTGCGATTGCCGGGGGGTTGCTTGTCGGCATCAGTGAAGCCATGACTGCAGGCTATATTTCTTCGGCCTACAAGGACGCGGTCGCCTTCATCATCATTCTGGCCGTTCTGTTCCTGATGCCCAACGGCCTGTTTGGCGGACGCGGGACCGAACGGGTATGAACGCTTTATCAAAACCTGAAACCGGCGGCATCCTCAGTCTGGCTCTTATCATTGCCATCCTGCCATTCTTCCTGCCCAACAGTTTTTATTTTGACGTCGTCATTCTGGTTGGCATCAACGCCATCGTCTGTGTGGGCCTAAATCTGTTGATCGGTTATGCCGGTCAGATCAGCCTGGGACATGCCGGTTTTTTTGGCCTAGGGGCATATTTTTCCGGCATTCTGGTGAGCAACCATGGTTGGTCGCCGATCGTCGCCTTGATATCGGGGGCGCTGTTTGTCGGTCTCCTCGCCTATATTCTCGCCCGCCCGGTAATGAAACTGCGTGGCCATTATCTGGCCATGGGTACGTTGGGGATGGGTATCGTTATCTCGATTGTCCTCAACCAGGAAGGCGATTTGACCGGCGGCCCCGATGGTATGCCGGTCGCCGGTTTTTCCATTTTTGGCTGGGAACCGGGAAATGAGCTGACCTGGTACTGGATGGTTAGCGGTCTGTTACTGATTGCGGTGTGGATGGCCCTAAACCTGATTAATTCACCCGTTGGCCGGGCCCTGCGCGCCGTCCATGGGTCGGAAGTGGCGGCTTCTGTCGCCGGTGTTGATGTGGCCCGTTACAAATCCCTGGTGTTTGTCGTCTCCGCCGTATTCGCCAGTATCGCGGGTTCCCTGTATGCCCATTATTCCGGCTTCCTGACGCCCTCGGAGGCCGATTTTTTCCACTCCATCGAGCTCGTAACCATGGTCGTGCTGGGCGGCATGGCATCTGTTTTCGGTGCTGTTGTCGGGGCTGCCGTGCTGACCCTGCTGCCCCAACTGCTGACCGTTTTTCATGACTACGAAATGCTGGTGTTCGGGGCGGCGATGATGATCACCATGATCTTCATGCGGCGCGGCCTGGTGCCAACCCTGCAATCCGCTTTCAACAGGTGGCGCAAATGAGCATGCTTCGCGTCGAAAACCTGAACATGTCTTTTGGTGGCGTTCACGCGGTTGAAGACATGAGCTTTAGCGTCAATCCGGGCACCATTCATTCCATCATCGGCCCGAACGGGGCCGGAAAAACAACTCTGTTTAATTTAATCACCGGTGTTTACAGCCCAAGTTCGGGGCAGGTTTTCTTCAACGACCGGGACATCACCAACGTCCCCACCTATGAACTCGCCAGGCACGGCATATCGCGCACGTTCCAGAACTTGCAGATATTTTTCAATATGAGCGCCGTTGATAATGTCATGGTCGGCAATCACCTGAAAACAGACAGCCGATTTCTACCGGGCCTGTTTGGTTTGGCTTCGATCAAACGCGGCGAACGTGAATGCCGTGAGCGGGCCGAACAAATCATGTGTGATGTGGGGCTTGAAAAGTTTATTGGCAGTGACGCAGGCTCCATGCCTTATGGCGCCCTAAAGTGGCTGGAAATTGCCCGCGCCCTGGCCAGTGAGCCGGGCATCCTGTTGCTCGATGAACCGGCGGCCGGCCTGAACCCTTCAGAAACCAGCGAAATTGACGATCTGATCAAGCGGGTCGCTGAAAAGGGCATTACGGTCATTCTGGTTGAGCACGACATGAAACTGGTGATGGGTGTGTCCGATCACATCCTGGTTCTCGACAGCGGTCGTAAACTGGCCGAAGGCACGGCCGAGGAAATCCGCAAGAACCCAGATGTCATCGAGGCTTATTTGGGCCACAGGCGGGGTGCTCGCTAAATGTTATTGGAAATCCGAAATCTCTCAAGCCGGTACGGTCGCATCCAGGCCCTTCACAGCATTGATGTTGATGTTGATGAAGGCGAACTGGTTGCCCTTGTCGGCGCCAACGGGGCTGGCAAAACAACCCTGCTTCGCACCATATCGGGCGTTCAACCGCCCAGCGAGGGAACCGTCACGCTGGCGAACAGGGATATTACCACGTTTTCGTCTTCCCGGCGGGTCAAGTTAGGCGTTGTCCAGGTGCCCGAAGGGCGACAGGTGTTTGGCCCCATGTCGGTGGAGGATAACCTGCTGCTCGGTTCCTATACCCGGGAGCGTGCGGAAGCCGCGCGCACCATTGAGGAAATGTATGCCCGCTTTCCAATCCTTAAGGAAAAGCGCCACCAGATGGCCGGAACCTTGTCAGGTGGCCAGCAACAAATGTTGACCATGGGTCGCGCCCTGATGGCCAAACCGCGCATTCTGTTGCTCGATGAACCCAGCATGGGGCTGGCGCCGCTTCTTGTTGACGAGATTTTTGAAATTGTCAGCCAGCTTCGCAGCGCCGGGACGACCATCTTCATGGTCGAACAGAACGCCTTCATGGCCCTGGAAATTGCCGACCGGGCTTATGTGCTGGAAGCCGGACACGTCACCCTGTCGGGGACCGGCGAGGAACTTTTATCCAACGAGAAAGTCATCGAAGCCTATCTTGGTATTTAGAGCATTTCCGGGATAATATGAACCACTCTGACCATGTTATTTTGTTTCGTGGCTAGGAGCGTGTTGCGACCCGATGCCTGCGCATCGGGTAAGGCGCGCGACAACGTCACGGGACAAAAGAACGTGGCCTTCGGTGGGGCATACCGGCCCGTCGGGGGCGTTGCGGCCCTTGCCCGATGCGATGGCATCGCGCGGCAGGCCGCGCCTACCCGAGCAAACCGATCTGTCCCATCAGAGTGTTTCATATTAGCCCGGAAATGCTCTAAGACTTAATCTTTCGGCCGCATGTCGCGGACACGCACCGCCTTGCCTTCGGAACGTGGCACCTCGCCCGGGGCCAGGACGACCGCCCTGCATGTCACCCCGACCCGGGATTTGATGACATGCTCGACACTTTTTCCAATGTCATCGTAGCCGCTTGGTTCTATATGCGGGCTGGCCTCAATTTCAACGCTCAGGGTGTCCATATTGCCTTCGCGCTGAAGGACCAGTTGATAATGGGGTTCGATGCCCGGTTGGCCAATCAGGAAGGCCTCGACCTGAGACGGATAAACGTTGACGCCGCGAATAATCAGCATGTCATCATTGCGCCCGGTAATGCGCATAATGCGCGAATGGGTACGACCGCATTCGCACGGCGCACTTTCCAGCCGCGTCACATCGCGGGTGCGGTAGCGGAGCATCGGCTGTGCCCACTTGGTCAGGGTCGTAATAACCAGTTCACCAACCTCGCCCGTGGGCAGCACATCACCGGTTTCGGGGTCGATGGTTTCAAAGAGGAAACAATCTTCCCATCCATGCAGGCCGTTGCGCGCTTCGATACACTCAGCCGCCACACCCGGCCCCATGATTTCAGACAGGCCGTAAATATCGACGGCCTTGATGCCCAAGCGCTCGTCCAGTTCATGGCGCATGGCCTCGCTCCACGGTTCGGCGCCGAAGATGCCGACGGCGAGCGGTAATTTTTTGATATCAACGCCTGAACGCTCCGCCATTTCAGCAATATTGAGTGCGTAGGACGGGGTCGCGCACAACACCCGCGCGCCAAAGTCTTCAAGCAAGACAATCTGGCGTTCCGTAAAGCCGCCCGATACCGGCGTTACCGTACAGCCCAGCGCTTCGGCCCCGTAGTGAGCGCCAAGACCGCCCGTAAACAGCCCGTATCCATAGGCGTTATGAACCATGTCATCGGGCAAGGCGCCGGCGCAGGCCATGGACCGGGCCATCAGTTGCGACCAGATATCGACGTCGCCTTTGGTGTAGCCCACGACAGTCGGCTTGCCGGTGGTGCCTGAGGATGCGTGAACCCGCAGCACTTCCTCGCGGGGCACGGCGAACATGCCGAAGGGATAGTTGTCACGAAGATCGTCTTTGACGGTAAAGGGGAATTTTCCGAAATCGTCCAGGGACTGAAGATCATCAGGCGTGACCCCGGCGTCGGCGAAACTTTTTTTGTAATGATCGACATTTTCATAAGCGTGGCGAACAATCTTCTGCAGCTTTGTCAGCTGCAGGGCCGCCAATTCATCGCGCGTCATGGTCTCTATTTCGGGATTATGCATATGCGTCCGGTAGGTTGTTTCACTCATTTTCTTGTCCCCTTTTCCCCTGTTTCCCGCACTCTTTGTCCGGATCGTGACGGGCCTGATCCAGTATTCTGTCTACTTCTATTTTCAATGCCGCCGGATCGTTTGCAAGTTTGTCGCCCCAATTGGCAAACAGCTCATCCAACTTTTCCATACCCCTTGCCCGAACACCCCCGTAGCCACGTGCAAGGACTGCCAGTTCTGCCGTGGCAACGGACAATTCGGGTGCCACTTTCATGGTTTCCCGGACGACCGCCAACCAGCGTTCAATGGCCTTTTGTTCATACTGATAACGATAAGTCCTCGGCCGCCATAGGCGCAACCCGGCAAGCACCTTAAGCGCCCCAAAACCAAAAACTGTTGTCGTCGATAAACGCAGAGCCAGACCAGAGGTTGAGCGGGACGAATGCCCCTTCATCACCTTTTTGCCAACAGCAGATGGCAACAGGCTGGCGAATTCTTCACGCCCGGGCTTAAGAAACTCTGTCACCGTTAGCGGGGCCGCTTCATCAACACCGATTTCCGCGCGGATGCGGGACAATCTTCCGGGCCGGGTTTTAAGTTGGGCGACGCGGATGACATCTTCATACATCATCCAGGAACCAAGCCTGCGAGCCACCTCAACGGCAAGGCCACCCGTTGCTTCTGCGAACGGCTTCAAGCGGCTCAAAAACAGACGAACGTAAGTTTCATTCTGATAATCGAGAAGGTTGGCGCAGGCATGAGCGGTCATATCGCGCAGGGGCGCAGGCACTGTGTTGATCTCATTTTCAAATCCAGCCGGGGCCGCGCTAAATTGCAGTAAGGTGCTTGTTGCTTCTGTCGGCTTTGACGTGCGGGCACGCTTAAACCCTGCCGCAAAATCCTCAAGGCTTGCCTCTACAGCGACACCCTTGATGCGGATCGCCGTTTGATAATCCTGCTCGGCCATGGGCAGGATTCCCGATCCTGCAATGGCCCCAAACATGGCGGCGTTTCCGGGACCACCTGCCTTTGTACTGAGGCTGTCAAGATCAAGCCGGGCCACATCTTTGGCCGCACCCTCAAGGGCTTCGAGAAGAACATCGCTGGCAAGTGCGCCATCCCCGGCCACGGATTTTTCGACCATACTGTAGATACGACTGGTCGCGCTGAGCACCGTTGTGCGTTTCGTAATTAGGCCATTTTCAAGGGCGCGGGCTGCTTCCAGCGGTTCCATGGCGATCATCAGGTCAAGACCGTCCGCATCGGGAGACAAACAGAAGACCGGTTTATCCGGGCAGTCCGCTTGAGGATACATTTCAAAATAATAGGTGGTCGCACCAGTTCGCTGGGCGACGCCGGGAATAGATGTCATTTGGCCTGGGTAGCCAGCGTGACGGGCCGCTTCGGCCAGCCATTCCGCCAGCACCCCACCGCCCTGACCGCCGAGCGCCGCAATCTGCACACATAAGGGTTCTTTGGCGCTCATGACGCCCCCATCAATTTCAGCACTTTCATGTTCAATGCCGCCTTCCAGCGCTGCAAAGTACTGGCGTTGACGGTGCCCTTGGCCTTGTAGAACGACGGGCACAATTGTGCCGCGTGAGCATTTTCCCCACACAGATTACAGGCCGCGCAGTTATTGTCGACATGTGCCGTCGGCCCGTCTTTCAAAGGGTCCGTGGCGGGCTTGAGGGTCAATGACGGGCATCCGTTCATGCGCATACAGGAATGATCGCCCGTGCAAATTTCCGCGTCCACACCGTAACGGGCATTGCGTACAGACAATCCGGAACCAAGAGCCTTCGCCTGGAGCGCATTGCCGCGGCGTTTTTTGGCGAGCATACATTCATTGCCTGACATGATCACCCGAAGGCCCTTGCCGCGGGCATCCAGGGCTTCTTCCACGGCCGCTCGGGTGCCCTTGATATCATAGGAATCCACATGCCTGATCCACTGGACTCCGATGCCCCGCAGCACTTTCTCGATGCTGATCTGAACAGGTTCACCAATGGGCGTGGCCCCGGTTGACGGCAGATGTTGCTGACCGGTCGCCGATGCGTAGCCGTTGTCGAGAATAATCAGGACCGCGTCCATGCCCTGCCACTGGGCATTGATCGCCCCGGTGGCAAGCCCGTTATGCCAAAACGCCCCGTCACCCATAACCGCAATGGCTGGCTGATCCAGCGACCCTGCGATAGCGCCGCTGCTGGCCAGACTAAGGCCATAACCCAAAACCGTATTGCCCATATTAAAGGGCGGCAAGGTGGCGAAAGTGGAACAGCCGATATCCATGGAAATATGCAAAGGCCCGCGCTCAGCCATGATCAGTTTGAAGGCCGTAAAGATTGGCCGTTCCGGACAGCCCGTACAAAAGCTGGGCGGACGCGGTGGCAGGGGCTTTCCCGGTTTGTTTTCACGGGCAACGCTAACGCTTTTTTCAATAGCGCTGTTGAAATCCTTTGTTTTGTTGGCAATCGTTGTATCGCTAAGCGAACTTAAGTATGTGGCGATCCCGGCGCGAACCACCGGAGTCACATATTCGCCGGTCGTGGGAATGACGTTCTTGCCATAAACAACGCAGCGCATGTCCGCCTGTTGAATGATTGAGCGGATCTGCTCTTCGATGAACGCCGGGTGGCCTTCCTCGACAATCAACACACTGTCCTTGTCTTCCAGAAAGCCGATAATTTCTTCAGGCACCAACGGGTGAACGATGTTGAGAACCAGCAATGGAATATCAGAATTGCCGAACACATCGCCGTGGCCAAGCCGCGACAGGGCCCGCATGACGACCCCATACGTCCCGCCTTGCATAATAATGCCTTGACGACCGCCCTGACCCTTGAAGACTTCGTTAAGCCGGTTGCTCTGGATATAACGCCGGGCGGCAGGCAGGCGCTCTTCGACCTTGGCCTTTTCCTGGACGTAGGTGGCAGGTGGCAGGACGATGCGGGATGAATCAAAATTTGCCGACAGCGGTGCGTTCAGCCTTTTGCGCAATGCCGGGCGGTTCTCCTTACAGGTAAAACTGCCGGTCATATGACAGGCCCTAATGCGCAAGGATAAAAGAACAGGAAGATTGCAGGCTTCAGATAACTCGAAAGCGTGTTCGGTCATATTGACGATCGTTGGCATGTCATAGCGCGGGTCAATCAGCGGCATCGATGATTTAAGCGCCGTCGCGTGGGTGCGCTCCTGAATAACGCTGGCCCCCTCCCCGTAATCATCGCCGATGACAACCACCGCCCCACCCTTGACCCCGGCCGAGGCAAGGTTGGAAAGCGCGTCGGAGGCCACATTTGTGCCGACAATGGATTTCCATGTCACCGCGCCCCGTATGGGGTAATGAATTGATGCGCCAAGCATCGCCGCAGCCCCGGCTTCGGACGCAGACTGTTCAAAATGTATGCCGTAGGGTTCGAGCACACTGTCGCGGGCATCGGCGAGCACGTCCATCAGGTGCGAAACAGGTGCGCCCGGATAGCCGCCAACGTAAGAAACACCGGCTTGTAGCAACGCCTTGGTGACCGCTAAAATCGCCTCGCCGTGAAATTCATCGCCTTGCCCAAGCAGCAGTTTCTCTGCCTCACGGGCAAAGGAACGCTCCCTGGTAATGGCTTTCAAGGCGGAACTCATCTATGCGTTACCCCAACCAGGTTTACCACCCGCCCCGCCGCCGCCGGCACCTCGTTCGGGCGTGTGATTAATGGCGTAGCCCTGATTATAGGATGCTTTTGTCACCAACATATATTTCATCCACCAACCGGCGACCAACGCACAAATTCCGGCCAGCACACCGACAACAGGTGCGGCCCCGACAAAAATGTAACCACTGGCAATCAGGATGATCGGCAACAAATGACCAAGCAAGCTTATGGGTGTGCTCATTCTTTTAATGACCTGCAACGCTTCATCGGGTGCGGAGGTATTCAGGACTTTCCGGTAGGTGCGCCAACTGCGCAACCTGAGAACCAGAAGCACCGCCAATACCGTGGTCAATCCGGCGTAGACGGGCGGCGGCAGGAAACCGACGGCGACCAGTAACCCCGTACCTTCACACAAGCCACTGGTCATGATCAGCCTGACGATGGCGGGGGTGCGCCAGACAGGGATCCCCTTGCTTGCTTTAAGAAGGCGGGCCTGACAATACAGGAAGCCCATTGCGACCACGGCGGCGACGCCCAAAAGTATTTCTGTACCAAACCATCCGGCGACAAGCGCCAGCGGGAACAACAACCCAGCAACCATGGATTCACGGCTCATCCATGATGTTTGCGGATTGAAAAAGACATTCAGAGGGGCCCGCCATGGCCTGCCCGTTTCAAGCCAGACCAGGAACAATCCCGCGCCGACAAAGGCCAGGGCCAGCAGCACATACGAAAACGATAGAGGCGCATAAAACGACACAAACGCAATCGCCGCCAGCAAGCCGCTACCGGTACCGCCGCCGATAAAGTTTCCAGCCGCCCGCCAGTCCCAATGTTGCTGCAACCACGGTGCGGCCCCGCCGACGTTTCCGATACCGGTGGAAAACAACGACGGTGCTTCCGCCTCATCATCGGTCTCGTCATTATTCTTTCGTTTCCAGATATAATGAAAGCCGGGATTTGTCCCAAGCTCCTCGTGCATACGAAACGTTCTATGGGTATCCAGTAATTTCGAGACGTTACTGTCCGGATCTTTCAGGTCGCCGAAATGCAAAGCTCCGGCGATGCAGGAATTAACACAGGCCGGGCTGGCTTCATGATCGATGCCGGGTGTCAGGCCCTTTGCAAGTCCATCGTCAACCCGGTCCGAACAGAAGGTGCATTTCTGGGCCACCCCCAGACGCGCCGGATCTTCACGGCGGGCTTCGTTTTTCATTTGCCCGCCGCCGCCATAGGCGAAGGTTGGTCCGTTGACCTTGTAGCGGGCCTGATAGGGACAGGCGACGGCGCAATAGGCGCAGCCGATACAGAGATCGTAATCAATGGTGACGATGCCGTCGGCGCGCTGGCCCGTCGCCGTTGACGGGCAGACATGCATACACGGCGGGTCTTCACAGTGCATGCAGCCGACCGGAACAAAAACCCGCTTCACATCGGGATAGGCACCAACTTCAAGATCAAGAACCTTGCGCCACTGAACGGAAGGCGGTGTGGCGTTGGTATGTTTGCACGAAGCCGTGCATGTCTGGCAACCGACACAGCGCTCAAGATCGGCGACCATTCCCCAACGGGTCATGAGGCTTTCTCCACCACGCTGATGGAAGCGCGCACCAGATCAGCGCCCGAGCCTGTGGAATCGGTTAAATCCAGCAGCATCGGCGTCAGCTTGTTCATGCTCGGCACATCGAAGGTTTTGGCAAGCGGTGTCGCCCAGTGATCAAACTGTCCGATCATGACCAGGGTATCGGGGCGTACGCCCTGCCTAAGAATGGCCCGACCCCGTGTCGTGTTCAGGGGCGAGGCAATCTCGACAAGATCACCCTGAGCGATACCCAGTTCAGCGGCCCGACCGGTGTTCATGATGACCCCGCCATGACCGGCGATGTTGGAGGCGACTTCGCGGATCATCTGAATATCGGCATTGCCGCCCCAGGCGTATTGCATGGAGCGCGAGGTCACCAGCCAGAAGGGGAAATCGTTAATGTCGATATCAAAATTTTCTTCAAGAACCCGCTCCCAAAGGGCGGCGAGGTCCTGCCAGACAGGCAGGGGTTCGTACTCATCAAGCTGGGCGTCCCACCAACTGATGCCACTTTCATGAAGCCGGTTGGCCAGCTGCTTGCCGATCCTGTAGAGGCCTTCCTGGTAGGGCATTTCAAAGCGCAAGCCCTGATCTTCCAGTTCCGGGTACAGGTACCAGTTCAAACGCTCGTAAGGGATCGTCTTCAGTCCGTGTTCAAGATAATAGTCCAGACCGTCCTGATTTTCCCCGTCAGACATTTCAATACTGGCCGCCCGGCAGACCGCGTCCCAGATTTCCTCGACCGAGTGTTCCTGCCCCTCATCCAGCGAACAGTCGACCACATCGCTGATCAGCCGCACACCGGCAGCGCCGCGGTTGATAGCATTGTTATAGGCTTCCAGAAGCCCTGTGCGTTTGGCAAGTTCCGTGGCGATCCAAGTGAAATCCTTGGCCTCGCCTTGCGTCTCGACGACGGGTTGGCGCAAGGCGAAACCCTGATGATCCCAGTATTGTTCAAAGTACTTGGTGCCGCCGATTCGGATCAGCTGAAGGCTTTCAAGGTCGGTGCATTCAGGCAACAGGATGTCGGCCATGTGGTTTGTTTCATCCGGTGTGTAGGCAAAACACACCGTAAAAGGGAACCGGGATACCGTGTCGGCAATGGAGTCCGTATCCCAGAACGAGATCACCGGATTGGTCCGGTAAACAAACCAGACATCAGGCAACGTCGGTTCAGGCCAATTTTCCGGTGTTTGGTTTTGCAACATCCAGGCGATATGGGTTGGCCCCAGCGCCTGGCTCCACGGCGAGTTGGCGACCAGCGGAATAAGGGTCCGGTTGGCATTGCGCACATCGGGTCTTGATGTCCAGTTTTCCTTGTCCGTCGGGTTCATGGGGTATTCCATAAACCCGTCGCGGGATGGTTTGACACTGGCCTGGCGCGAAGTGGCAGGTCGGTTCAGGCGCACCGTTGTGCCCAGCGTTCCCCCGGGAACTTCAAGAGCGCCGACCAGACAGGCCAATAAGGTGCGGGCCCAGCAACAGTCAAACCCGCCCCAGCCGTTGTTGACGGTTTTGCCGAGCGTAATGGCGACTGGCCTGAACGGCAGTGTGCGTCCTTCAATTTCTATGGTCTCGCCGATGTGGGCGTGTTCAAGATATTCCAGGGCAATACGGCGGATGGTTTTAACCGGCACGTCACAAATGTGAGAAGCCCATAACGGACTGTAGGGTTCGGTATGCTCAACCAGTTTTTCCCAAGCCGTCTGACAGCGTTCGTTTTCGTGGACCCATTCCTTGCCATCAGCACCTTCTTCAACGCCGTGTTCAACCAGAAACGCTGCCTCCAGCACCGGGTCCGCACCCGGCGTATCAAAGGGCACCGGCTTGTTTGTATTGGCGTCCCAGATTAACGGTTTGCGGGTTTCGGGATCGCGCATGTAATAGCCAAACTTGCCAAGCAGATAGGGCGAGGAGGTTCGGTGCTTGATGAAATCAAGATCAAGCTCTTCCCATTTACGCTCATGAAGAAGGACATGGATCATGGCCATCAGGAATGCCGGATCGCTTTTCGGGCGGATCGGCACCCATTCGGCTGAACAGGCCCCAGTGATCGAAAGGTGTGGTTCCAGTTGTACCCGCTTCATGCCCCGGGCACGCCCATCGGCATGACGTTTGACCCCGCAGACGCCGCCAGATGCTTCAACGTTGCTGCCAAAGGAAAGCAGGTATTCGCAAAGCGGTGTATCAGGGGCAACCGTGAAGGCGCGATGCCAGAATTCGCCGTACAGATGTTCGGAATGGTAACACTTTACCCCTTGTCCACTGCCGAAGCCTGCATCAATGGGCCCCCAGGCGCCAAGAAAAGCCGGGAAGGTTCCCATGTAGGATGTCGGTGTACCGCCACCGCCGAAACTGGCGGCAACACGGGGGTATCCGGATTCATCTTTTAGTCCCTTAGCCCGACATTCGTTCAGATTTTCAGCGACAAGATCAAGCGCCTCGTTCCATGAAACCGGGACAAACCCCGGATCTTCATCCGGACCTTTTTTCGGGTTTGTCCGCTTCATCGGGGTTTTGATGCGATGAGGGTTATAGGTTTTTTGTATAAGCCCGTATGCCTTAACGCAGACTTTACCGGCAGCCGGATGCACGGTGGCTGAGTCAAAGTTTGGTTGAACCTCAGTCGCCACTCCGTCTTCAACCCCGACGCTCAGCAGGTCGGGGCCGGAAACGCACTGGTAACAGTAGGTCGGAACGTCGCGACGCGTCTGCGGATCTTTCTTGCTCATTGAACTATATCTTTTCGGCTTTTGCCTTAAGCCGTTGTTCCAGTTTTGACATCTCTACAACAAAACGCACATGGGTACACTTGGCGACCTGTTCAATATCATCTTCGGCGGTGACCTCGAAAGTGATCAGGCGGCCTTCAACGGATTTGATGGTTGTTGAAATATTCACCGTCATGTTCAGAAGGGTTGCCCCCATATGATCGATCTCGACCCGGGTTCCAACGGAGTCTTCGCCCGCGTCCAGATGTTCGAGCAACAGATCACGGCAACAGATTTCGATATCCTGAACGAGCTTGGGCGTCGCATAGACGCGCAGCGCATCGCCCATGAAATCAATGGTGCGCTCTTTATCGATGCTAATCTGACGGCGGCTCTGCACGCCTGCCTTGAGTGAATCTTTCATTTGGTATTCTCCGGTGACGTCCTGAATAATTGTTAGCCTATTGAACAATCTATTTCAGGTAATCATGTACGACAATACTTATTTGAGCGTCCGGTAGGTGTTTTTCGATAGATTTAGTGCCGTTAGCTTGCGACGGCGGATTCGGGAACGTCTTTGCCTTCAGCCATACCGTATCCTTCGGCGAGAGCCTCCAGATTAAGGGTCAGGAATTTGCTGGGGACCATGGCCCGGACAGCTTCTTCCAAAAAGGCGTAGGAGCAAATATCGCCAAGGCTGATCAATGCCCCCAATGAAATGATATTGGCAACACGCTCGTTGCCCAGTTTCAGGGCGGTTTCGCTTAAGGGCAGATGATAGACGCTATAGGCCCCGGAGGGTGGTTCGGGGACGTGGCGTGTGTCGGCGATGACGATGCTTTGCTCTTTAAGCAACGGCAATGAAATATCGAGCGCGTCCTGATCCAGCACAATCAGATAATCCAGTGATGTGACCAGCGGATAGACGGCGACCCCTTCGCTGACGACAAGATCTGAACGGCTGAGGCCACCACGCGAGGTCGGCTCATAACTTTGTGATTGGGCAATGCGCTTATCAGCCAGATTTAGCGCGTAGGCAAGAATCTTGGCCGAAAGCTGCAACCCCTGCCCACCTGAACCGCTGAAACGAATTTCATAATCCTGCATGGCCTACTTCCCCGAACCGGCTTGAACGGATTTTACGTGGGCACGATACAGAGCCCCGTATTCAGGCCGCTCGGTTTCGGCAAATACGCCGGTTTTCATGTGATTGGGGCGGAACGGTTCGTCGACGGCATTGCCGTAAAACTCAGGGCGCATACTGCCCTTTTGGCTGAGAATCATTTCAGGAGAATCGCCAAGATCATTCTTACGGCCGAAAATCTCGGTACAGTCGGAAATCACCTCGACAAAAGAAAAGCCGTCATGGGCAAGGCCCTGTCGCAGAAGATTTTTCAATGACGGGGTCTGCAAGGTCACTTCGCGACCGACAAACCCGGCCCCCGCCGCCACCGCCAGATCACAGGCGTTGAAGACGGGCTCGATACTTCCTGTCGGTGAGGTGGTCGTGTAGCGCGTCTGGCTGGTGGTCGGCGACGCCTGACCGCCGGTCATGCCGTAGACTTCATTATTCAGCATCATGCAGGTCATGTTCAGATTACGCCTACAAGCGTGGATCAGGTGATTGCCGCCAATGGCCAGACAGTCGCCATCACCGGTAATGACCACCACTTTCAGGTCGGGTCTGCTTAAGGCCAGGCCGGTGGCGAAAGCCAGCGGGCGACCGTGGGTGACATGGAATGTATTAGCGTCCACATAAGCACCGATGCGTCCCGAACAACCGATCCCCGAAACAATGGCCAGTTTATCATTGCTAATTTTCAGCTCATGGACGGCCCACAGCAAAGCCCGCAGGGCTATGCCATGGCCGCAGCCGGGACACAGGAAGTGCGGGAACATATCTTCACGCAGGTAGTCACGGATGTTGAAGGATTCCGGACCTTGTTCACTCATGCTCAGATTACCTCCTCAATTTTTTCGAGGATGGCCACAGGATCAATAACCTCGCCATCGATCCGGTTGATGCCGACGGCAGTCTGTTTGGGGCCCATCAGGCGTTCGATTTCCAGGATCAACTGACCGGCATTCATTTCAGGGACGATGATGTGCGTGGCCTTTTTCGATGCCGCCCTAAACGCCGCTTCTGGAAACGGCCAAAGGGTGATGGGACGGAACAGGCCAACTTTAAGACCTTTTTCGCGCGCCTGTTGCTGAGCCCGAGCGGCGGCGCGGGCACTGATGCCAACCGTCACAAGGATAACTTTGGCGTCCTTGCAGTCGATTTCTTCAAAGGAGGCAATATCCGCCGCGTGATGTTCCAGCTTGCCAAGACGGCGGGTGACCATGGCCTCAACCTGCTCTGGGTCTTGTGTCGGAAAGCCGCTTTCTGACGTGGTCAGCCCGGTGGTATGGGCCCGGTATCCATCACCGGGATGAGCCATCGCAGGCACCATGTCCTTGGTTTTTTGATAAGGCAGGAATTCGGCGCTGGGGCCGCTCGCCCATTTCCGTTCAGCCTGCTCAATGGATTCAGGACTCGGCAATTCCACGGTTTCGACCAGGTGGCCGATGACCTCATCAAAAATCACCACAACCGGTACCCGCAGGGTTTCGGTCAGCCAGAAGGCGCGGATCATTTCCTGATAGATTTCCTTGACCGAACACGGTGCCAGCACGATCACTCCATGGTCACCGTGGGTGCCCCACCTGGCCTGCATGATATCGCCTTGTGCGGGACGGGTCGGGAGGCCAGTGCTGGGACCACCGCGCATGACATTGACCACGACGCAGGGAATTTCAGCACCCGCGGCATAACCAATATTTTCCTGCTTTAGGGAAAAGCCCGGCCCGCTGGTTGCCGTCATCGCTTTTGAGCCACCCATGGAAGCCCCAAGAATTGCCCCCATGGAGGCAATCTCGTCTTCCATCTGAATGAAAATGCCATCGACCTTTGGCAATTCAAGCGACATTTTTTCGGCAATTTCCGATGACGGCGTGATCGGATAACCGGCAAAAAAGCGGCAGCCGGCGGCGATCGCGCCCATGGCGCAGGCATGGTTGCCTTGTAAATTCTGAAGGTGGCCGGTTGCTCTCATGGTTTAAGCGCTCATTTTCTGTGCTGATGGTCTGATCACGTCGATGGCAAAATCCGGGCACAGCCATTCGCAGACCCGACACCCCGTACAGCGTTCCGGGTGGGTCAACTCGACAAGTTGTTCCGCGTCCAGTGCAAGACAGCGTTCCGGGCACATCTTGACGCAAATATCGCAACCCTTGCACCACTCCCGGGTTAGGCGAAGTTCAAAATCATCAGTGGTCTGAATTTCCGGAACAATGGATTTGATCTGCGGGGCAAGCGGTTCGGAAACGGTTTCGTTTTTCGCCCGTTCGGCCCAGGCCCGCCCATCAAGAAAGGCCTGACGATTGATTTCGATGGTTTTTGGTGGCACGAAATCCGAAATCACCTGTAACCATTCATCGGTTTCAAAATCCAGCGCCGTTGACAGGGTTCCAAGCAGCACCGTGTTTGATGCCCGCAGATTGCCAAGTTCAGAAGCCATCGTCGTCGCGTCTAATGCCAACCCGTTGGCGACCTCGGCGACGATTTGCTCAGGCGTTTCCTTTGAATAAATCTTGTCCGCTCCACGCTTGCGATTAAGGCAGGCAAAGGGCGGCACGATATGCTGGGTGTCGGTGATATAGGTGCCGTTTGTCGGCTCAAGATAATTTAGCCAGCGCAGGCCTTCTGCCCATTCAAGAGACAACAGGACATCGGCTTCACCGGCCGGGATCGTCGGTGACCAGACCTGCTCGCCAAAACGGACGTGACTGAAGACTGAGCCGCCGCGTTTGGCCATTCCATGAACTTCGCTTTGTTTGACCTGATAGCCATTCATCTGGCACAGCGTCGCCAACACCTTGGAGACCATGATGACGCCCTGGCCGCCGACACCGACGATCAATACGTTCATCGTTTTTACTTCGGATGCCTGATTTCTCATGGGGTTCTCTGCTTTACAGACTTAATGAACTTCGGCTTCAAGCGGACGGATGCTGTCAGCGGGACAAACCTGTGCACAAAGCGAGCAACCAATACAGGCGTCCTGATCGATTTTGACCTTGTGATGACCATCGTACCATTCATCAGACCAGGACAGGGCCGGGCAGCCGAGGTTCATACAGGACTGACAGGCGACACAGTTTTCCGAAACGACCGTCAGGGACGGCCCCTTGACCTTGATCGGGTCAAGTACACAGGGACGATCAGAAATAACAACGGAAACGCCCTTGAATTCGGCCGCCTCGCGGAATGTCTGGTACATGGCAGCGACGTCATAGCTGTCGATTTTTTTAATCCACGTCACACCAATGGCGCTGATCAGTTTCTCAAAATCAATGCGATGGGTTTCTTCTCCCCGCAGGGTCTTCCCCGTCGCCGCGTGGTTCTGGCCGCCGGTCATGGCGGTGATGTGGTTGTCGAGCAGGATCACCGTAATATCGACTTCGTTATAAACCGCATCAATCAGTGCCGGGATCCCCGAATGCAGGAAGGTCGAATCACCGATGGTCGCAATGATCGGCTTGGTTTCCAGACCAGCCTTGGCGACACCGATGGCATTGCCGATACTGGAGCCCATGGAAACACAAGTATCGATGGATTTCAAAGGCTCGACAGCGGCCAGGGTGTAGCAACCGATATCCCCCATGACACGACCGTTCATGGCCCGGATCGCCATGTAACCCGAGGTATGGGGACAGCCGGCACAAAGCACCGGTGGCCTGGGTGTGATCCGCTGATCATGGGCCGGGGCCAGATCGCGTTTTTCCAGAACACCAGCCGCCTCCAAACCCTGACGAACAATTTCAGGAGAAAATTCACCGACACGGGAGAAATATTTTTTCCCTTCAACGGCAAAGCCCATAACCTTGACTTCGTCTTCAACGACGGGCTCAAGTTCTTCGACAATCAAAACCCGGTCAACGGACTTGCAGAAATCGGCAATCAGTTTTTCAGGTAAGGGATAGGAGGCGCCCAACTTTAGAATGCTTGCGTCGCTTATGGATTCCTTAACGTAGGCATAGGACGTGGCCATGGTGATGATGCCAATATCCTTGCGGCCTTTCTCCCATTTATTGATGCCCGAAGTGGCGAAATGTTCCTTCAGTTTTTCCTCGCGCTCGATCAATAGCGGATGACGAGTACGCGCATTGTTGGGCATCATGACGTTCTTGGAAGGATTATCGACAAAACCCTTTGATGGTTTTTCCTGGCGCTTACCCACTTTGACCGTACTGCGGGTATGGGACAGGCGGGTTGTTGAACGGACAATAACCGGGGTATCAAAGTCTTCGCTCAGATCAAAAGCCAATTTTGTATAATCGAGCGCTTCCTGGGCGTCGGAAGGTTCCAGACATGGAACCATGGCGAACTTTGCAAAGATCCGTGAATCCTGTTCATTCTGTGAAGAATGAATACCCGGATCATCACAAACGATAAGAACCAATCCACCGTTGACGCCAATGTAAGTAACCGACATCAGGGCGTCCGAAGCCACATTCAGGCCCACATGCTTCATGGACGTCATCGCCCGCACTCCTGCGAAAGACGCACCAATAGCGACATCGCAGGCGACTTTTTCATTGGTAGCCCATTGCGCCTCAACATCCTCGCTGGGGTACTTGGACAAATTTTCCATAATTTCGGTGCTTGGCGTTCCTGGGTACGAAGAGCCCACTCTGACACCGGCTTCCCACGCGCCACGCGCAAGCGCCTCGTTACCCGTCATCGGGCGCTGGCTATCTTTCTTACTGCTTTTTTTCGTCGTCTGCTTCACAAGATCATCCATTGCGCCCCGCCACTGGCAAAACCAAATTACCAAAATCGTTATTGGAGATATCTAAAGAAATTCAACGGCAACCCCCAGCATTGCCGACAGATTTATTGTTGTAACCGAGCCTACTAAACCGAGGCTTGATTTGGATCAATCTAAAATTAATAGTGGGCTCAGTTTAACTGAGTGAGCGGGGCGTTGTCAGGCAAAATCAGACAGCGCTTTTAAAATCACCCTGTGTTAGCAAAATCCTCGAACAGCGGCATATAAGAAAAGAACTCGTAGTAGGGTTGGTTAAAGAAAACCAGATGATCGTTCAAATCAATCCTCTTGCCACATCCTATGAGCGCGCCCTAGGTTATAATCACGTCGTTACAACAGGAGTTTTGGACTATGCCGCAGCCTCAATTAGTGGAAGACCCATTTGGCGAACAACGTATCGACATGGCGGCGGCATTCCGCTGGACAGCGCGCCTGAACATGCACGAGGGTATCGCCAATCATTTCAGCCTTGCCGTGTCCGATGATGGCTCGAAATTTCTGCTCAACCCATACGGTCGGCACTTCTCGAAGATGCGGTCTTCTGATTTATTGCTAATCGACGCCAATGACCCGGCGATGGGTGAACGCGACGACATCGACCCCACGGCCTGGTGCATTCACGGGGCCATGCACAGGAACAACCCGGGTGCCCGCTGTATCATGCATGTGCATTCAAAATACGTCACCGCACTGGCCAGCCTCAAAGACAGCTCGATGCCGCCCATCGACCAGAACACCATGCGTTTTTATAACCGCATCGCCGTTGATGAAGGGTTTGACGGCATGGGCATGGACGATGAAGCCGAACGCCTGAGCACCGTCATGGGCAACAAGCGGCTGGCGATCATGGGTAACCACGGCGTTATGGTTGTCGGCAATTCCGTCGCCGAAGTTTTCGACGAGATGTATTACTTTGAACGGGCCTGTGAAACCCTGATTACGGCCTTGTCCACGGGCCGCGAGTTGCGTATCGCTTCACCCGAAGTAGCCGAAAAAACGGCCCAGCAATTCGAGAACTATCCCGGGTTCGCCGAACGTCACCTGGCCGCCCTGAAAGATATCCTCGACAGTGAAGAGCCCGATTACCGGGACTAGACCTTTCGCGGCCTGACCAAAGCCAATGCAGCGAGCATGATCGCCAACGAGACCCATATCCAGTACGAGTGCTTCTCGTCAAAAATCAAGACGCCCCAGAAAACGCCCGAAAACGTCACCACATAGGCAGTCTGACTGGCGAAAACCGGTCCGGCGTGAGTGATTAAAAATATAAACATGCTGTAAGCGGTGACGCTTAGGATCGCCATCCCGACAATAGCCCATTCCACCGTTCCCCATGGCCAAGTCAGGGGAACGAAAGTGCCCGTTGCAATCACAAACGGCGTTGTGATGACGGTTGCGGCAATAAACAGGCCACCGGCCACCGTCGTCGAGCTGACATTGCTGGGCATGTGCAAGGCGACAACCATATTTTCGCCCGCATAACAAACTGAAGCGATCAAAGCCGCCAACACCCACGGCACGGCAGTCCGGTCAGGTAAACTTGCATCAGGCCCGACCAGCAACAGAATTGAAAGGCAGCCAAAGATAACGCCCAGAATTCGACCAAGCTGGAACTTTTCGATGCCGAAGAAGGCCGCGGCAACAAAGGTCAGCAACGGCACGGTGGCCACGGTGATTGACAGAATCCCCGGCGAGACCCTTGAGGCGGCATAAAAAAACAAAATCCCCGGAATCACTGAACCCAACATGCCACAGGCCATATAAAACAGGATATTTTCCCGTTTCATGGGCAACCTTCGGCGGGTCACCACCATCACCGTGATCAGGGCAATAGCACCAATCGTTGACTGCCAGTAATTAATTCCCAGCGGATGGCCACCGCCATCAGCGGCAATTTTGGCAAGCGAAAATGTCGCCCCCCATATCACCCCCATAACCAGCAACAGCATCCACGCCTGGGCGCGGCCAAGGGTGCTTTTACTTAAATCAGGTTCAATAATTTCTTCTGGCGAAAGAAAGGCGGCGCTGACCGCCTGTTCCGCAATTTCAGGGCCGTAGGTCCGTGATGTATCTGGCTTATCTTCCACGGCCCACCGTCCTGAAACATATACTTTAGAAAATTCAGATTTGACCAATATGCCCTATTATCCATTCGGTCAAGGACTCCTGAAGGTATGAATTTACGTCATAGCCCGCACGTATTGGGACAAC
Organism: Rhodospirillaceae bacterium; assembly: GCA_018662005.1. NCBI lineage: Bacteria > Pseudomonadati > Pseudomonadota > Alphaproteobacteria > Rhodospirillales > Rhodospirillaceae > Rhodospirillaceae bacterium. Next base: position 160,269 of record JABJHA010000002.1, read on the forward strand.
GGCACGAAGACAAAACCGGCAAGCCTGAGAGACCGCCTAGCAGCTGCCAGTGTGCTGTCTTCAAACGCATTCTTTACAGCCCTGGTCATGGCCTTGACGTCCGCTTCAGCCAGATCGGCCCTGGTGATATAGGGCAGGCCCGGAGCAGGCGGGCTTTGCTCGAAAACCTGCGTGCCCACCAGTCGTTCGGGTTCAACATCACTGATCAATGCATGGGTAACGCAATCAATGGCGGCTATATCGGCCCGGCCTTCCCGGACAAGGTCGATGCTTTTTGCGTGACTGCCGCTGACAACAAGTTCGCTTGAGCCATCGACAAAATCACGCAATACCCGCCAACCCGAAAAAGAGTCCATGCCGTTTAGCGCGATCCGGGCGGGCAATGCGGCGGAAAGATTTTCATAGATCGCGCCGGTTCGGGCAATGAACAGGCTTCGATAGTACGCCCCTTCGCAGCCGGGTGCTTCGTAACATGGTGTGCCCAGCAATTGCACCTGACCCTCCAGTTTGTGGATTAATGGAAAGCCGCAGGTCTGGGCAAAAAACAGGTTTGGGGCCTGCCAAATATCATAAGGATCGGCATCCGATCTATTCAGATCGACCGGTATATTGGAAAAACCCTGTGCCTGGAAATGCCCCTTTAGACCAACCCACCATGCTTCCTGGGCGGGGTGAAGGGCCGGAAAATCGTACATACCCAGATAGGCCTGTTGGTCATTCATGGGCATGGTGCATTTTCCTCTGGTCACGGCGACTATTTGAGCACATTATTTTTCCTAACAACAGAAATGTCCATCATCAGGGGAGCAAGATCATGCCGGAATACGTAAACTGGACACGCATGGAAGACGGCGTACAGGAAGACTGGAATCTTCTTTTTGAGCTTGAAGAGCAAGCCAACGCCGATCTTGTTGAACGGGTTCTAACTCACCTGAAGCTGCTAGATGTTAATTGGGGTGGCTATCGCATCAATCGCTATCAACATTCCCTGCAATCGGCGACCATGGCCGAGCGTGATGGCTGCGATGAGGAAATGGTTGTGGCCGCCCTGCTGCACGACATGGGCGACATTATCTCACCTTATAATCATAGCGAATTTGCCGCCGCAATCCTGCGTCCTTATGTGTCGGAAAAAACCTACTGGATCATCAAGCATCACGGTCTTTTCCAAAGCTACTATTATAATGAATATCTTGGCGGTGACCCTGGCGCCCGTGATCGCTTCAAAGACCATCCCCATTATCAGGCGTGTGTAGATTTTTGCCATAAGTATGATCAAAACGCCTTCGACCCCGATTATGACACCTTGCCGCTGGAGCATTTTATACCGGCGGTCAAAAGGGTGTTCTCCAGACAAACCGAAAGCCATCTGGAACTGGCTCCGGCCGAATAATAAAAGGTGGGAGGCAAACCTGTGGCAAAACGAACCCGAGCACGTGCGAGAACCGGGAACCGAAGAGAAAGCGGCGAAAGTTTTCAGCAACTACCCTTCAGGCAACCACAAAACCCCTATCAGCCATTTAATATTATTTCCGACGATGAAGTTGAAGCGCTGCATAACAAATCCCTTGATGTTCTCGAAGAGCTTGGTATCAATTTCCTGCTTGAAGAAGCACGCGATATTCTAAAAGCCGCCGGTGCCGATGTTCGCCCTGGCGATCCCTGCGTACGCTTTGATCGGGGGCTGATTGAAGCATCCATTAAAACCACACCCAAACAGTTCACCGTACACGCTCGTAACCCTGCCTATAATATGGAGTACGGTGGAAATTATACGGCGTTCTGCCTGGTCGGCAGCCCGCCCAACGCCACCGATATGGACAACGGTCGCAGGCAGGGGAGCTTTAATGACTACTGTGATTTTATTCGTCTTGGCCAAAGCCTGAATATCGTCCATCAGATCGCCGGGTATCCGGTCGAACCGACCGATATTGCTCCCCCAATTCGTCATCTCGTTGCCGAACAGGCGCTGATAAAGCTGTCCGACAAAATCGGTTTCGGATATTGCCTGAACCGCCAACGGATCAGGGATTCCATTGAAATGGTTCGCATTGGCCGCAACATCAGCGAGGAGCAACTGAAGAACGAACCTTCGATTTTCACCGTCGTCAACGCCAATTCACCACGCCAGTATGACGTCGCCATGTTAAGCGGCATCATCGAAATGGCGCGCATGAACCAGCCGGTCATTATTACCCCGTTCACGTTGGCCGGCGCCATGGCCCCGGTAACAATGATTGGCGCTATCGTCCAGCAAAATGTTGAAGCGCTTGCCGGCATCGCCTTTTTGCAGATGGTCAATCCTGGCGCCCCGGCACTGTACGGAGGTTTTACCTCAAACGTCGACATGCGCACCGGCTCGCCGGCATTCGGCACCCCTGAATATTCCAAGGCGGTTTTGATCGGCGGCCAACTGACACGGCGCTATGACATTCCGTATCGCTCATCAAATGTCAACGCATCAAATGCGCCGGACGCGCAGGCGACTTACGAGTCACAAATGTCACTATGGCCCTGCATGTTGGCCCACTGCAACATGGTCAAACACGCTGTGGGATGGCTTGAGGGCGGCCTTGCCGCATCATTTGAAAAAGCCATCATTGATGCCGAAATGCTGCAAATGATGTCCGAGTTCATGAAACCGCTCACCGTCAATGACGATGAAATGGCCATGGAGGCGATGCGCGAAGTCGGCCCCGGCGGCCATTACTTCGGCTGCGCCCATACCATGGAACGTTACGAAAATGCCTTTTACACCCCAATTCTGTCTGATTGGAGCAATTTTGAGAATTGGCGTGATAAGGGTTCCATTGATGCCACCACGCGGGCCAACACAATCTATAAGAAATTGCTTGAGGACTATCAGCAACCGCCCATGGACAAGGCTATAGAAGATGAGCTGGACGCCTTTGTTGAGCGTCGCATCGCCGAGGGCGGGGCCAAAGAAGATTAATGACTGACCTTAGCAACGTACTGGACAGCTTCCAGCCATCGGCGATCAGTGTCATCTTCACGTTGACCAGTCGGCTTAAGGAAGAAGGCCGTGACATCATCGACCTGAGTATCGGCGAGCCGGATTTCCCAACCCCGGACCACGTCAAGCAAGCCGCCATTGACGCCATCAACGCCGACTTCACCCGCTACACACCGGTCGATGGCATCAGCACCCTTAAAGAGGCCATCAGCAACAAATTTCAGCGTGATAACAATCTCGAATATGGCCCCGACCAGATCGTTGTCGAGGCGGGTGCAAAGCCGCTGCTGTTCCATGCCATGCAGGCCATCCTGAACCCGGACGATGAGGTCATCCTGCCGGTGCCGTGCTGGGCATCCTATACCGGCATGGTGTTGCTCGCCGGTGCCAAACCAGTGCCGGTTCCCTGCCGTGAGGACAGGCATTTTAAATTACAAGCCGATGATCTGGAAAGTGCCATCACAGACCAGACCCGCCTCATTTTGCTTAACTCACCAAGCAATCCAACCGGTGCGGCGTATAACGCAGATGAATTGAAAGTCCTGACCGATGTCCTGATGCGACACCCGCAGGTGTGGATCATTGCCGATGATATTTACGAGCATATCGTATTTGACAATTTTGCCTTCACCACACCGGCCCAGATTGAGCCCGCTCTTTATGACCGCACACTAACCATCAACGGCGCTTCCAAAGCCTATTCAATGACCGGCTGGCGCATTGGTTACGCGGGCGGCCCGAAGAAGCTGATTGCTGGCATCACCAAGGTGCTGTCCCAAAGTGTCGGCAACCCCTGCTCGATCAGCCAAGCCGCGGCCGTTGCCGCCCTTGAAGGACCACAGGATTATCTTGGCGAACGGGCGGCCTTGTTCAAAGAGCGCCGCGATTTTCTTGTTGAACGACTGAACACCTTCAATGGCCTTACATGTCACGCGCCGGAAGGGGCTTTTTACCTGTTTCCATCATGTAAGGGACTGATCGGCGGCCACACCCCCGAAGGGGCGACAATTAACAGCAGCACTGATCTTGCCAGTTACCTGCTGGAAAGTGCCGGTGTCTCCGTGGTGCCCGGTGCGGCGTTTGAATTCGATCCCAATATCCGGATCTCCTACGCCACCTCAATGGACAATCTGGAAATCGCCTGTGACCGGATGGAACAAGCCTGTAGAGAGATCACCTGAACAAAGGAACCCTTCCATGCCCATCAATGCCGCCGATGCTGTTTATAACAAGGGTGCGCCACGCCAACATGGCGCCATGGAATTCAGCGACTGCCCGGTTGATTTGGACAGTGTTCGCCTGTACCGGCTTGGCCGGATACGTGACGAATTAAGAAAAAAGGATTGTGGAGGTGCCTTGCTGTTCGATCAGGTCAACACACGTTACGCCACCGATTCGACGAATATGCAAATCTGGTGCTCCCATTACGAAACGCGCTGTGTCTTCATCGCCACGGACGGCCCGGTGGTTTTGTTCGATTACTCCAACCTGCCCCATCTGGCCGCAGAATTGCCGACCATCGACGAATACCGGGTGATGCCATCATTCTATTATTTCGCCGCCGCAGAATACGGCCACGAGCGGGCCAGGGAATTTGGCAACCAGATCGCCGATTTGATGAAACAGCACGGGGCGGGCAACAAGCGACTGGCCGTTGACAGGCTTTCGCACATGGGCACCGATGCCATTCGTTCCCACGGCATTGAACTTTTTGATGGTTTGGAAATTACCGAACAGGCCCGCATGATCAAAAGCGCCGACGAACTTGTGCTGATGCAACGAGCCATAGAGGTGTGCGAAACCGGCATGAAAGCCATGCACGACGCCATGGTTCCCGGCATTACCGAAAACGCCTTATGGGCAAAACTGCATGAAACAAACATCGCCCTGGGTGGAGAATGGATTGAAACCCGCCTGTTATCATCCGGGCCACGCACCAATCCGTGGTTTCGCGAATGCTCCATGCGCCCTATTGAGCCCGGCGATATGGTCAGTTTCGATACCGACCTGGTCGGCCCCTATGGCTATTGCGCCGACATATCGCGTTCCTGGCGTTGCGGTGATGGCAAACCTGATGATGAACAACGCCGCCTGTACGCCAACGCTCATGAACAACTTCATCATGACATGGCATTGCTGAAACCGGGAATGAGCTTCCGTGAGGTCATTGAAAATGCCTGGCCTATTCCTGACGAGTTTATGTCCAACCGTTACACATGCCTGCTTCATGGGGTCGGACTGGCCGATGAGTATCCGTCCCTTAAACACCGCATCGATTTTGAAAAGAAAGGCTACGACGGATACCTCGAGGAAGGGATGACCGTTTGCGTCGAATCGATGATCGCCAGCGAAGGTGGCCGCGAAGGCGTCAAACTTGAAGAACAGGTGTTGATTACCAAAGACGGGGCCAAAGCCATGTCATCCTACCGCTTCGAGGAAGACTGGCTTTAGCAAATTAATTAGCCCCGCATTCGTTCGGCGTCAGGATCAAAAAGCGGTTCGCTTAACAGTTTTGCGGGGCGTTTGACGCCCAGGATTTCGATCTCGAAGCCGTCACTCCCGTCTGCCAGACCAACAGGGATATAGCCAAGCGCCACCGATTGATCCACATGGTGGCTAAAGCCGCCAGATGTGATCCAGCCGACCACATCCTCCCCGTGCCAGATCGGTTCGTCGCCCAATACGTCGGCGTCATCGGCGTCAATGGTAAAGGTGACAAGCCGCCGTTCAGGCCCATCGGCCTTTTCACGGGCCGCAGCCTCGCGGCCTATAAAGTCGTTTTTACCCAGATCGATAAAGCGTCCCAGCCCGGCCTCGAAGGGTCCATAGACGGGCCTGTATTCCGTCGCCCAACCGCCGAACCCTTTTTCAAGACGCAGGGAATTCAGGGCACGACTGCCAAATAATTTCAGTCCGAATTCTTCACCCGCCTGCATCAGCAAATCGAATATCTGGGCCTGGTATTCAGGCTTCATCCAGATTTCATATCCCAGATCGCCGGTAAAGGTCAGGCGTCCGACAAGCGCCGGATACATACCTAAATCCATCTCACCTATAGACATGAAGGGAAAAGCGGCCGTCGAGACATCCGTAGCGGTAACCTTGGCCAGTAATTCCCGGGATTTCGGCCCGGCGATCGACAAGCCAACAAGACCAAGCGACAACGCCTCTATGTGCACGTCGCTTCCCTGGCTGTGCACTTTGAACCAGCGCATGTGGTATTCTTCGGCGATGCCGGAACCAAAAACCATAAAGGTTTCACCGTCAAGATTAGCAACCGTAAAATCACCGATCAGCTTGCCCGCCTCGTTCAGCATGGGCGAAAGCAGGACGCGGCCCGGTTTGGGCAGCCGGTTGGCGAGAACCTTTGAAATCCAGGCTTCGGCATCGGGGCCGGTGACACGGTATTTGGCGAAAGACGACGTTTCCATCATGCCAACCGCCGATCGCACCGCCGCACATTCTGCCTTAACCGAAGCCCAGGCGTTGGAGCGTTTGAAAGTCGGGGTTTCGTAAGGGGTTTCGCCCTCTGGCGCGAACCACTGGGCACTTTCCAGGCCGTATGCGGAACCGAAAACCGCATTATTCTCTTTCAGGCGATCATAGACTGGCGTCACGCGCAGGGGCCGACCGGCGGGGCGTTCCTCGTTAGGATAAACGACCGAAAAACGGTTTGAATAATTTTCACGCACCTTGGCGTTGGTATAGGCCATGGTCGTCCAGTCACCGTAACGCGAAACATCCATCCCCCATACATCGAAACCCGGATCGCCGTTAACCATCCATTCCGATAACGCCAGCCCGACGCCGCCGCCCTGGCTGAACCCGGCCATCACCGCACAAGCGCACCAGTAATTCTTCAGCCCCCGGACAGGGCCAATGATGGGATTGCCATCGGGTGCAAAAGTGAAGGGGCCGTTGATAATCTGCTTGATGCCCGCATTTTCAAAGGCCGGGAAGTGAGAAAAACCAACTTCCAGTGATGGCGCGATGCGATCAAGGTCGGGTTGCAGCAGTTCGTGGCCGAAATCCCAAGGAGTCTCGCGTTCAGCCCAGGGCACACAGGCTTTCTCGTACGTGCCCATAAGCATACCTTTGCCTTCCTGGCGCAGATAAAGTTCACCTTCAAAATCGATAGCGTGCTTGATCTCCTCGCCCTTGGCCTCGTTATGGGCGGTCACCTCTGCCATTTCCTCGGTCAGCAGGTACATGTGTTCCATCGCCAGAATGGGCAACTCCAGCCCGACCATGCGCCCGACTTCGCGCGCCCACAGGCCACCCGCGTTGACCACATGGTCGGCGTGAATGGTGCCTTTGTCGGTGACCACATCCCAGGTGCCATCCGGACGATGCTGCAAGTCTTCAACCTTGGTATGACGATAGACTTCCGCACCGCCCACACGTGCCGCCTTGGCAAAGGCGTGTGTCGTGCCCGAGGGATCAAGATGGCCTTCCGTCGGGCTCCACATGGCGCCAACAAAATGCTTCTTGTCCATCAGCGGAAAAATGTCGGCCGCCTCGTCGACGGAAATAATGTCCATCTCCTCGCCAAGATATCGGGCGCGGGCGCGCGCCATCTTCAACCAGTCGAGACGTTCCTGGGTTCCCGCCAGCATCACACCACCGGTCAGATGAAGGCTGCAGGATTGCCCGGAAATTTCCTCAATTTCCTTATAAAGCTCAATGGTATAGCGCTGGAGTTTGGCAACGTTAGGGTCGCCGTTAAGGGTATGAAAACCGCCTGCCGCATGCCAGGTCGAGCCTGATGTCAGCTCATCGCGCTCCAGCAGCACAACATCTTTCCAGCCTGCTTTCGTCAAATGATACAGAACGCTGCAACCAACGACGCCGCCGCCAATGACGGCGACTTGCACATGATCTTTCATCGGTATTTCCCTTACCCCTCGCGATGTCTTTTTGCCGTTTCACCTGAGCATTAAGTGATGTCACATGGTGGATTTTAAGGTTCCGCCGCGCCGGCAGTGGGAACGGAATGTTGATCAGAAACCTTAATCACCGGTTCAACCTCGCGAAGTTCATCCATAGGTATATGGCAGGCAATGCCATGGCGATCTGCGTTAAACTGCACGGGTGGCGGTTCGTTGTCGCAGATTTCGCCGATCCTGCGTTGGCAGCGGGTCGAAAACGGGCATCCCTTCGGCGGATTGAGCGCGCTGGGCAGGTTGCCTTCCAACACGATGCGCCGTTTCGTGACTTCCGGATCGGCGATCGGCACGGCCGACAGCAGCGCCTCGGTATAAGGATGATAGGGCGGGCTGAACACTTCGTCGGTGGTGCCACGCTCCACCAGCAGGCCCATATACATGACGACGACCCGGTCGGCCAGATACCTGACGGCGCTCAAGTCGTGGCTGATAAACAGCAACGTCGTCTGGTTTTCGCGCTGGATATCGGTCAGCAGTTCAGTAACGGCGGCGGCCACCGATACGTCAAGCGCCGAAATCGGTTCGTCGGCAATGACCATGGCCGGGTTGCCGGCAAACGCCCGGGCGATACCGATGCGCTGCTTCTGCCCACCGGAAAGTTGCCGCGGCTTGCGGATGGCGAAATCACGCGGCAGCTTAACGACATCAAGCAACTGCAGGACTCTTTCCTGGATTTTGACAGGATCGGTCTCGACACCGAATTTCTTGATCACCCGGCCGATTTGGGCACCGATGGTTAAGCTGGGGTTGAGGGTGTCGTTGGGATTTTGGAAGACCATCTGCAAGTTGCCTAGCTGACCCGGCGTACGGCTTTGCACCGGCAGATCACCAATATTGACGCCGCCCATAAGGACTTCGCCATCGGTCGCCTGTTCCAGGCCCATCAGGACCTTGGCGAAGGTTGACTTGCCGCAGCCCGACTCGCCGACGATAGCGACGGTTTCGCCGCGCCCGGCGCGGAAGGTTATATCCTCGTTGGCTTTGACGTGGCGCACACCTTCACCCGAAATCATTGCCGCCATTGAGGTGTCGCGGACCTCGTAATATTTCTGCATGGCATCGACTTCAAGCACCGTCTCGCCAATTTCCGCCGGTGGCTTCGCCTCGCTCACGGAAATCAACGCATCGTGGTCGATGCTGTTCCACAATTCGCAGCGGACCCGGTGCGCCGAATCTTCGTCGGTGTGGACAGCGGTCATTTTTACCAGTTCATTATCACAGGTTCCGGCCTCGAAGAAATCACAGCGCGGACCGAAGTAGCAACCGGTGGGACGTTCGTGCGGCAGCGGCAACTGCCCGCGGATGGCCTTCAAGGGACGTGCGTTCTTGTCGGCATGGGGCAGTGGAATACAGCCGAACAGCCCGTGCGTATAGGGGTGCTTGGGCCAGGAAAAGATCGAATCGATGTGTCCTTCCTCGACCACCTCGCCGGAATACATGACGCAGATGCGGTCGCAGACCTCAAGCATCAAACCCAGATTGTGTGAAATATAAAGCAGCGACGTATTGAACTTTTTGCTCAATTCGGCGATTAACTCGACGATGCCCGCCTCGACGGTGACATCAAGCGCCGTCGTCGGTTCATCCAGCAGCAACAACGACGGGCTCGACAACAGCGCCATGGCGATTACCACACGCTGCTGCTGGCCGCCTGAAATCTGGTGCGGGTAGGCATCCATGACCCGCTCGGGGTCGGGCAAGTGGACATCGCCAAGCATTTGAACACTGCGCTTGAAGGCCTCGTCACTGGATGCGCCCTCATGAGTCATCGGCACTTCCATCAACTGGCTGCCGATGGTGAGTGACGGATTGAGCGCCGCCATCGGCTCCTGGTAGATCATGGCGATTTCCGAACCGCGAATATTTTGCAGTTCTTCACTGCTAAGGGTCGCCATGTCGCGGCCCTTGAACTTGACGGTGCCGCCGACGATATCGCCGTTGCCGCCCATATAACGCATGATCGCCATGGCCACGGTCGACTTGCCGCAGCCCGACTCACCGACCAGTCCGATGCTTTCACCCGGGGCCAGGGTCGCGGAAAAGTCGACAACGGCGGGAATTTCACCGGCTCGGGTGTAATAGGACAGACACAGGTCCTCTATTTCCAGGACCGGGCCATCGTAACTGTTTGCAGAATCTGGCATAGCTTAATCCCTCAGTGAAACTTCACGCAAGCCGTCGGCGAGCAGGTTGAAGCCCAAAATCAACGATGAAATAGCGATGCACGGAAAGATCGTCATATGCGGGAAGATCATTGCCATCTTCCGCGTTTCATTGATCATGCCGCCCCAATCCGGGTCTGGCGGCGGCAGACCAAGTCCCAGGAACCCCAACACGCCGATGGTGATGATGACGTAGCCTAAGCGCAGACAGGCATCGACGATCAGCGGCCCGCGCGCGTTCGGCAAGATTTCCACCAACATAATATACATGGGGGATTCACCGCGCGTCTGGGCGGCGGCGACGTAATCGCGGTTTCGCAGGTCGAGCACCAGTCCGCGAACGATACGCATGATGCCTGGGGCGCTGGCGAAGGTGATGGCGATGATGATGTTGATGCCGGAGGAACCGATGGTGGCAATGATGATGATGTAGAGGACAAGCACCGGGAACGACAGGATGATGTCACTGATACGGGACAGTAAGATATCCCACCAACCCAGATGATAGCCAGCCGCCAGCCCCATCAGAATGCCCAGCGTATAGGCGCATAGCGTCGCCAGCGGCGCATAGAACAAGACCGTTTGAGAGCCAAAGATAATGCGCGACAGAATATCGCGGCCAAGATGATCAGTGCCGAGCCAGAAGGTGCCGCCCTGGGCGTAGACGGTGCCGGGTTTGGCCATGGGTTGCAGGGTGGCCAGCGGATCGAAGGGGGCAATGAGCGGTGCCAGGATGGCGATGATGACCCAGAACAGGACCAATAGGGCACCGACCATGCCGGGTGTGCTTTCACGCAGCAGTGCAAAGGACTTGAGCGCACGCATAAAGGCGGCTCCTGGGGTCGGCGCTGGGGTGACGGTTTCGACGATATCTGTCATCTTTCATCCTCCCTCAGGTGAAGCGAATTCTGGGGTTAAGATAGGTATAACCGATGTCGGCGATGGTCTGGCTGGCGACGGCGACGAACACGGCGACCATGGCACAGGCCTCGATAACGAAGATATCCTGATTGAGCGATGCCTCCAGCAGCAAGGCCCCAAAGCCTTTGTAGGCGAAGAAGAATTCGACAACGATAACCCCCGACAGCAACCAGTTGATCTGCAGCATAATCACCGTGAAGGGCGCGATCAGCGCATTCCTGAGCGCGTGCTTCATGATCACCTGTCTGTACGGCAGGCCCTTTAGCACGGCGGTGCGGATATAGTGGGTGGTCATCACTTCAGCCATAGACGCCCGCGTCATCCGCGCGACATAGCCAAAATCATAGATAATCAGCACCATTACCGGCAGAATCATTTGTTTGACATCGAAGCCGCTGGTCATTGACGACGTGCCCGGCAGCCATTTCAGGCCGAATACGAATATGGCCGACAAAAGGACGGTGCTGGCGAATTCCGGAACTGATGTGGTGATGATCGAGCCTATCGAAATGACGCGGTCCAGTCTGGAGCCCTCGCGCATGCCGGCCAACACGCCAAGAATGAGCGATAGCGGGATCATGATGGCGAAGGTCCAGAACCCCAAGATCGCCGTGTTCCACAGACGCGGCCACAAAACTTCGGATACCGGCACCCTGAAGCGCACGGAATCGCCAAATTCCCCGCTCAGGAAATTACCCAGCCAAGACCCATACCGGTACCACAACGGTTCGAAATAGCCGTGTCTTTCAAGCCACAACTGACGCGCTTCTTCAGATGAATAGGGCCCCAGAACCTTGGTCGCGACGTTGCCCGGCGAAAACTCGAGCAACATGAACAGCAACATCGACACCACCAGCATGGTCAGTATCATAAAACCTATACGCTTGCTGATCATAATCAACATGAGGATGTTATCCTTAGTCTCAACCGTCGTAACAGGACACCGCGCTCACCGGCATTTCTTGTAAAGAAATGCCGGTGGCGCTTTTTGATGCTCGAAAATCAAGTCAGGAATCAATCCAGACTTTGTTCCATTGGTGATAGTTGGTCGGGTGAATTCCTAAATTCTGGACCTTGTCACTGGCCGCCGTCATCACCGAACGGAAGTACGGCTGGATCATGATGGCGTCGTCCTGCAGGCGTTTTTCAACCTTCGCCATAATTTTATGGCGCTTGTTGATATCCACCGTCGATTCTGCCTGGGTCAGCAAGTCATCAAATTCCTTGCTGGAATACTTGGCTTCGTTCCACGGCACACCGGTGCGGTAAGCGACGCCGAGCAACATGGTGCCAAGTGGCCTATGCGTCCACACCGTCAGGCTGAAGTCCGCCTTGTCCCAGACATCCCAATACTGTGCAGCAGGCATGACATTAACGTTCACGTTGATTCCTGCTTCGGCTAGATTCTGCTTCAGCACGATAACCTGATCCGTCTCCCACTGGCCATTGGTGTTGCCGACATTACACGTAATGTCGAGACCACCGCCATGTCCGGCATCAGCCAAAAGCTGTTTGGCCTTGCCAACATTGCGCTTGATCTTGGGTAGCGGCGCGTAATCGGGCTGGCAGCCACAAACATGGTGATTTTCTGCAACCATACCACGGCCCTGGTGAGCGGTTTTCAACATCTGCTCGTTATCGGCAGCCAGTTGCATCGCCTGACGCACCCGAATGTCTTTATAGGGCGCTCTTTCGGCCTGGATACGCATGCAGCCGGTTTGTGCCGTCGTTACCTCATGCACCTTAACGCCCGGCATGGTCTCGGCGGCGCCGAGCAGCGTCAGGTCGAGCACATACATAGTATCGACCTGGCCCGAAGCGAGTGCCGCAAGGGAAGCGGCAGAGTCCTGCCCGGTGTCGATGTAGTGAATTTCATCAAGGAGTGGGTCTTCGCCCCAATACTTGAAACCACCACCACGGCGTTTCAGGATCGCAATTTCACCAACCCTGAATTCGGCCAGCGTATAAGGACCGGTGCCAAGATCAGGTGTCTTGGTAATGTTGGCACCTTTTTCGGCAAAGCTGCGATGCATGATAACAGCCGGGTAATGGTACATTTTTTCGGGGATCGACAGATCCGGCGAATTCAGGTGAATGCGAACGGTGTAAGTGTCAACCTTCTCGACAGAGCCTTCGATCATACGCTTGACCTTGATCGCCTTGCCGTCTTTGTCCTTACCGTCTTCTTCCTTAAGCATGGTGTTGAGCATACCGACCATGGAAGAGCCGACATTAGGGTCGAGCCAGCGCTTGATGTTGACGATGACATCGTCGGCGGTCAACTCGTCGCCGTTACCAAACTTGACGCCTTTGCGAATATGGAACGTCCATGTTTTCAAGTCATCTGAGGGCACCCATTTTTCAGCCAGATAGGGCCGGGTCACGTTATCGGAACCGGTGATCGTCAGATATTCAGCCATCTGCCGCGTGACGTTGGATTTTTCAACCCAGTCATAGACTGCCGGGTCGGACATGTCCTGAACCTGCATGGCGCAACGGATGGTGCCGCCTTTTTTCGGGGTCGCGGCTTCGGCGCTGGAAATCAGGCTTGGAAGTTCATTGCTGAATGTATCGGTAAATGAATAAGCGGCGGCGGCGCTAAGTCCCAGAAGCGTGGTTGTGCGCAGGAATTCCCTGCGGTCCACTTCGCCTTTTAGAAATTTGTTCTTGAGGTCCGCTACTCTTGGGTGTACGCGACCCTGTTTTTCATGGTCCATCTTTGTCTTCGTCATAACTCCCCTCCCTAGGCTTGTTTTTGATGCTTTCATTAAAGAAGCTCTATGTAGACGTAGGACAGGTGATCGCATCGTTAGTTTATCTAACTTAAACGATCCTGAATTTAAGAACTTCTCCCGTTTTTTTTATAATGATAATGCTTTGTTACGTATCAGGGCATGATAACCCTTCAACCGCATTATTCAAGGTTACATATATTTTTCACAGCATTATCAATTGCGACCTTGCCATCCTCAACAGGCACGGAGAAATATAATATTCCCATTGCGACAATCCTTATTCCCTACCCGTCCTGCATTATCATCGTTGATAACAAAGATTGCGAGTGGGGATAGTATTGTGATCTCTGGTCACGTTTTTACACTGTCTTGCCAAAAAAATTCTATTGGGCCTTAACAACAACTTCATGCCCTGCTTCCTCTGTTTCCGTATCGATCATTTCTGGCGGGAAGCCAGGGGCACGCAAGTCCATCTCGCAAGCATCTTCAAGGCGTTTGACGATCATCGATGACCAGGCCCGTGATCCGTATTTTTCCTGCCCCTGTTTAAAAATGTCGAGCACCTTGGGGGAAATTTCAAGGGGAACCCCGGCCCGCTCTGCTACGCTTTGGAACAGCGTCATATCCTTGATTACAAGATCCATGGTGAAGTTGATATTGTAGCTGCCATTGAGAATGACCTGACTTTCAGTTTCATGTACGAAGGAGTTGCCAGAGGATATGCGGATCGCTTCAAACGTCGTGCTCATATCCATACCGGCCTTGGCAGCGGTCATCATGGCCTCGCCCAGCGACACCAGATGCACAGACGCCAGATAATTGGTCACCACTTTCAACACCGACGCAGAGCCCAGGGGGCCAGTATGAAGAATACGCCTACCCATGGCGCTGAGTGCTGGCAAGGCGCGCTCGAAGGCGGCGCGTTCACCACCCGCGAAGATGGCGATGTTCCCCGTCGCGGCCCTGTGACATCCACCTGATACCGGCGTGTCCATGGGCGTCGCCCCCGTGGCGATGACCTTTTCGGCCAGGCGCTTAACTTCGGCCTCGTCAGTGGTGCTCATCTCGAGCCAGATTTTCCCCTCCCCCAACCCGGCAAGGATACCGTCTTCGGCCTCCATAACGGCGGCGCTGGCTGCCGGGGACGGTAAACAGGTGATGATCATGTCAACCGCTTCGGCCATTTCCTTCGGGCTTTCAGCCCAAGTGGCGCCGTCGTCCAGAAACGGTTGGGCTAAATCCCGATCAAGATCGCGGACCGTCAGATCAAAGCCATTCCGCAGCAAACTTCCGGCCAATTTACCACCGACATTGCCAAGCCCGATGAAACCAATTTTCATGATGTTCTCCTTAAAGAGGGTCTTCCGACATTTCCAGGTGCAGTTTGTCGTCTGTATAAGGGTTGGCCAAGGCGACCTCCTCATTCAACTCGACACCCAGTCCTGGGTCTGTGGGTGGAATGACGTAACCATCTTCCCACTGGATTGGTTTTTTCAGAATTTCAGCGTGAAACCCGCCCCATTGCTGAATGCTTTCCAGGATCAGAAAGTTTGGCGTGCAGGTGCTGATTTGAATGTTTGCAGCCCCTTCGATCGGCCCGCAATAAAGATGCGGTGCGATCTGTGCATAGTAAGTTTCGGCCATGCCCGCGATTTTCTTGGCTTCCAGAATGCCACCGCAACGGCCCAGCGCCAGTTGCAGGATCGAGGCTGCCTGATCTTCCAGTACCCGGGCGAATTCATACTTTGTCGTCAGCCGTTCGCCGGTTGCAATCGGGATCGTCGTTTGACGGGCGACGCGACCCATCTCAGAGGTGTTTTCCGGCGGCGTCGGCTCTTCAAACCAAAGTGGATCGTAAGGTTCCAACTGGCGCGCCAATCGAATGGCGCCCGCTGTTGTGAATTGACCATGGGTGCCAAACAACAGATCGGCCCGGGTTCCAACGGCCTCACGAATTTTCTTCACAAATTCAACAGAGCGGGCAATGTCATCAAGCGAGGGCTGACGGGGATCGTAAACACTGTAGGGTCCAGCCGGATCAAACTTCACCGCCGTAAAGCCTTGCGATACGTATTCCAGGGCGCGCTCGGCGGAGCGATCCGGATCGGCGTAGAAGGTCGTCGCATCCTCGTCCTCGTGCGGGTACAGATAGGTGTACGAACGGAGCCGGTCACGCACCATACCGCCCAAAAGCTCGTAAACGGGCTTGTCGACATCCTTTCCGATAATGTCCCAACACGCCATTTCGATGCCGCTTAGAACACCCATCACCGAAACATCCGGCCGCAAGGTGTATCCGGCCCCGTAAACATTTCGCCACAAGCGTTCGATCTTGAAGGGATCGTGGCCAATGACATGACGGGCGCACACATCTTCAATCATTTTGGCAATAACGTGGGGGCCGAAGGTCGCCGCGTAAACTTCACCGACACCTTCAATGCCGCTATCGGTTACCAGCTTCAGGAAGATGAAATAGCGACCGCCAAAATGTGGTGGTGGATTCCCAACGACAAACGTTTTGACTTCAATAATCTTCATACTCTTAACCCTTACCGGTCAAAAAACAATCACGTTACGCAGGGCCTCGCCGCGCCTCGCCGACGCGATGGCTTCATTGATATCTTCCAGTGGGTAGCGTCCCGAAATCAGCTCATCCAGCTTCAGGCGACCCTGCTGGTACAAGGTGACGAGATAGGGAATATCAATCTGGACCCGGCCGGAGCCCATCTTGGAGCCCAGAATGCGCTGGCTTTGATCGGCGATGTTGCCGGGCTCGAATTCAGACATCACACCATTTTCCGGCATCCCCACCAGAACCACCGCCCCCGTTGATCCCATCAGGGCGTAGGCGCTATTGATGGCGACGATGGAGCCAACCGTAACAAAGACATAATCGGCACCGCGTCCACCGGTCAACGCCCGAACCTGACTGACAATATCTGCATCGCTTGCGTTGATCGCGTGAGTTGCGCCAAATTCCTGCGCCGCTTTCAGTTTATCTGCTGAAACGTCAATGGCGATAATGGTCGCAGCCCCACTGATCCTGGCCCCTTGCACACTGTTAAGGCCAACGCCACCGGTGCCGATAACAACAACACTGCTGCCTGTTTCAACCGCTGCCGTATTAACCACGGCGCCAAAGCCCGTGAGCACCCCGCAAGCCAGCAATGAGGCGCTATCCAGGGCGACACTGCGGTCGATGGCGACGGCCTGAGAGTCGTGGACAACAACATATTCCGCAAATCCGCCGGTCCTGAGACCATGCTTCAGGACATCGCCATTAGCGGTTGAAAGCGGGCTTTGCTGATCAAGATGAAAAGTCGTCTCGCAAGCCACCGATGCCCCTTGTGAACAGTAGTGACAATGCCCGCAGGAGCGGATCAGGGTGACCACCACATGATCACCCGGGGTCATGCTTTCGACACCATCGCCGACACTCTCGACAATTCCTGCTGCTTCATGCCCGTATACGGCGGGAAGATCACCGCCCCAACCACCGTCCATAAAAATGATATCACTGTGACAGATGGCGCAGGCGGCAAGTTTGACTAGGACTTCACCCGGCCCCGGTGAGGCGATCGCGACGTCTTCGATTTGAAGAGGATCGCCAAACTTTCGACAGACAGCAGCTTTCATTTATTTGTTCTCCCTCCCTACCTGCATAATCTTTTTTTGTTCCTGTTGGTATTATTTTCCCTTCCACACAGGCTCGCGCTTTTCAGCAAAAGCCAATGACCCTTCCTTGACATCCTCACTGCCATAAAGAATATCGACGGTTGGCAGTTTACGGTTTGTCACCTGCGACAAGGCTTTATGAAATGTCATGCCTTCGGTTTCACGGGCGACTTCCTTGATGGCGGCGAAAACCAATGACGGCCCGGATGCCAGAAGGTCGGCAACTTCACGGGCTCGCTCCATCAGTAAATCCTGCGCGACAATTTCATTAATCAAGCCCCAGTGCAGGGCTTCGGGGGCATCCATCCAGCGACCGGTGAATAAAAACTCCATAGCCACATGATAAGGAATGCGCTTGGGCAATTTAATCGTCGCAGCATCCGCGACCGTACCCGCCTTGATTTCGGGCAGGGCAAAACGCACATGATCGGCGGCGATGATAATATCGGCTGATAAGGCAATCTCGAAGCCGCCACCAACCGTCATGCCATTCAGTGCGGCGATCACCGGTTTGTTCAGGTTCGGCAATTCCTGCAAGCCGCCAAAGCCGCCTACACCGTAATCGGAATCCGGAACTTCACCTTCGGCGGCTGCCTTCAAATCCCAACCGGCCGAAAAAAACTTGTCTCCGCCACCGGTGATAATGGCCACCTTCAAGTCGGGGTCATCGCGAAAGGATGCAAAGACTTCGCCCATTATACGGCTCGTCGCCACATCGATGGCGTTTGCCTTTGGCCTGTCGATGGTGACTTCAAGAACAGCGCCGCGGCGCTCAACCTTAATCGCATCTTCTGTCATCTTATTTCTCCAGTCTTATAAGGGCGTCCACAGCAACCGCCCCGTCAGATTTGACGATAAGCGGGTTGATATCCAGTTCGATTAATTTGTCTGCGTGATCAAGGGCGAATTTCTGAACCCCGATCACCGCATTGATAACAGCGTCCAGGTCAGCCGTCGCCTGACCCCTGTGCCCCAGTAGCAGGGGGGCTGCCTTCAGCGACAGGATGGACTGCCTGATCTCATCGGCCTCTGCTGGTATTAATATGATGCAGGAATCGCGAACAATTTCCGCCAGGATACCACCAAAACCAACAAGCAAATGCAGACCAATAACCGGATCACTGGTAACCCCGATGATCAATTCGCAAAGCGGGTTTTCGCTCATCCGTTCAACAAGAACGCCCTCGCCCTGATTAAAAAGATCAGTGGCCGCAGCGCGCACGTCGGCCTCGTTTGAAATACCCAGGCGCACCGCGTTCTGTTCGGTTTTATGGACAAGTTCCGCCCCGACAGCCTTGAGTACAAGTGGATAGCCCAGCGCCTGACCCGCCGCCACGGCTTTGTTAACGGAGCCACACATGCGGCCTTCTGGAATTTCAATGCCGTATTCAGCCAGTCGTTGCTTGCTTTGCCATTCGTTCAATGTTCGCACATCGTTTGAAGATAGTGGTCCGGGCAGGTGTTGGAATGGCTGGGCCGAACGGGGTGAACCCAACTTGGCCGCGGCGCTGATCGTCGCCATGGCGTCATCGATTCCTGACAAGGGGGTGATGCCCATTTCCAACAGACCCGTCACCACCCGCTCAGGCATATTTTCAGGCAAGGTCGCCAAAACGGCGGCGCGGCTCCCGGTTTCGTCAGCCGCCGCTTTCAGGGCGCGAAGGGATACATGCCATTCATCGTCACTGCCACTTTCTTCGCGGGGGAAATCCAGAACAATAATATTCAGGTCAAAACCGCTCTTCATCACCGCCGTGAACGTCGCCCCCAGACGCTCCTCATTGGCCCAGTCGAACATGTGATAATCAAACGGGTTGGAAACCGTGACCAGTTCATTGACGGTTTTCCCGATGCGTTCGCTGTCGACTTTCGTGAAGGGGCGGAAGTTAATGCCCCGGTGCGCCCCGACATCTGAAATCAGGGCCGCCTCGCCGCCTGAACAGCTCATGCTGACAACGCTGTTACCGGCAAGCGGCCCGCCAACGTGAAGCAGCATCAGGGTTTCGAGAAACCGGGACAGGGTATCAACCCGGGCGATCCCCAACCGGCCAAAATAGGCATCCATGACCACGTCACTACCCGAAAGAGAAGCCGTGTGACTAAGGGTCAGGCGGGCCCCACCTTCGGATTTGCCGGATTTAATGGCAACCACAGGAACGCCCTTTGCGTGAGCTTTTTCCATAACCGCCGCCAGCGCTTGCGGATCACTAATCCCTTCCATGTGAAGGCCAATGGCGGTGACACGCGGATCATCAAGAAAGGCCTCGATCAGGTCCGGCACGGTAACGACGGCCTGATTGCCAACCGTCGCCATGTAAGCAATGGGCAAGCCGCGCCTGTTCATGGTCAGATTAATGGCGATGTTGCTGGACTGGGCCAGTATGGCAACACCGCGCTCAACCCGTTTTCCGCCATGGACGTCCGGCCAAAGCAGGGCGCTGTCCAGATAGTTGATCAAGCCGTAGCAATTAGGGCCAATAACCGGCATCTCGCCCGCCGCCTTTATAAAGGCGTTTTGCAAATCTTCGCCTTCCTCGCCGGTCTCTTTAAAACCCGAGGCAAAAGCCGTCGCCCCGCCTGCACCCATGGCGGCAAGAGATTCAATCACCTCAATCGTCTGGTTGCGATTGACGCCGATGAAGGCCGCGTCAGGGACACCGGGAAGCGCTTCCACATCGGCAAAGCACTTGTGGCCGTGAATGTCACTACGCTTGGGATTTATCGGCCAAAGAGCGCCAGCGTATCCAGCCCGGTCGCATTGCTCAACCACCGCTTCGGCAAAGTGGCCGCCGAAGACGGCTATCGATCGCGGGCGCAGGAGCCGGGATAAATCCATCATTATCCGCCGATAGGCCGCAATAGTTCGCGCGAGATGATGTGGCGCTGGATTTCACTGGTTCCATCCCAAATACGCTCGACCCGGGCATCCCGCCAGAAACGTTCAAGCGGCAGGTCGCTCATCAACCCCATGCCGCCATGAATCTGGATTGCCTCATCGGTTACACGAGCCAGCATTTCAGTGGCGTAGAGCTTGGCCTGGGATATGGCAAGATTGGCGTCGACACCCTGATCGAGCTGCCAGGCTGCGGCCAGGGTGAGAAGATCGGCAGCGTCGATTTCGGTAATCATGTCAGCCAGTTTGAATGACACACCCTGAAACTTGCTGATCTGCTGGCCGAACTGTTTTCGTTCCGTCGTCCAGTTCAAGGCCAAATCGAAAGCCCGGCGTGCGCGCCCGACCGAAAACGCCGCCACAGAAAGCCGGGTCGCGACGAGCCAGGTATTGGCCACTTCAAAGCCGCCGCCTTCTTCCCCCAGCATCTGGTTTGAGGGCACCCGGCATTCATCAAAATTCAAAATACAATTATGATACCCACGATGCGAGACCGACTGGTAACCATCGCGGATTTCAAAACCGGGGGTTCCCCGATCAACCAGAAAGCATGATATTTGCTTGCGCGTGCCCCGCGACGTTTCATCTTCGCCGGTGGCCACGAAAACGATGATAAAATCGGCAATGTCTGCATGAGAAATGAAATGCTTGGTGCCGTTAATGATCCAGTCATCGCCGTCTTTGCGAGCCACAGTTTTCATACCACGCACGTCAGAACCCGCATCAGGTTCGGTCATCGCCAAGGCGTCAATTTTCTCTCCCCTGACACACGGATCAAGATAACGGGCGCGCTGCTCGTCATTACAGGCGCACAGGATGTTGGATGGTCGTCCCCAGAATGTGGTTAAGGCCATGGAGGCCCGCCCCAATTCCCGCTCAAGCAAGGTGAAGGTCAGGTGATCGAGGCCACCGCCGCCAAATTCTTCCGGAATGTTGGCCGCGTAAAACCCCAATTCCAGAACCTTGTTTTGAATTTCCCGGCCCATGTCGGGCGGCACCTGTCCGGTTCGTTCGACTTCTTCCTCCAACGGGTAGAGTTCTTTTTCAACAAAGGCGCGGACCGTGTCCACGACCATTTCCTGTTCATGGCTTAATCCGAAATCCATCACCAGTCCCCTTTTTGAAGACGCGCTTTGTACTGTCCCAGCACTTCACCCGCCCCGTAATTTTGGCTTTCAAGTCCCTGCATGACCGAAACCAGACAATCATCGCGCAGACGTTCCAGTTCGCGAATGGATGTGTCACCCGCCTGTTCGTCGGACTGCCTGGCAATCTTGTCGATCAAGTCGTCGGTCAAGTCCGGGACATCCATCAGCTTGGTCCACGGCAACTTAAGAGTTGGGCCGAATTGCTCCATAAAATGTCGCATTCCGCCGGTTCCACCGGCAACCCGGTAGGTCATGAAGGTTCCCATAAATGCCCACCGCAGACCGGGACCGAAGCGCATGGCATCGTCTATTTCTTCGGCCGTGGCGACATCGTCGTTGATCATCCACAGGGCTTCTCGCCACAAGGCTTCCATCAGGCGGTCGGCGATGAAGCCATCAATTTCCTTGCGAACATGCAAGGGCCGCATACCAATGGAGGTGTAAAATTCCATTGCCCGCTCTTTGGTTTCCGGTGATGTCAAATCGCCGCCGCAAATCTCGACAAGCGGCATCAGATAAACCGGGTTGAACGGATGACCGACGACAAATCTTTCAGGGCCCTTGATGCCCGCCTGAATACGAGAGGGAAGCAAGCCTGACGTTGAAGAGCCAATGATCACTTGCGGATCAAGCACCTGACAGAGCTCTGCCAGAACGGAAATTTTCAAATCCTCGCGCTCGGGCAAACTTTCCTGAACAAAATCTGCGGCCCCACCGACTTCACCAATACTGCCAGCAAAGCGAATCGTACCTTCGCCGGGCAGTGAAGAAGGAGAAATTTTCTGATATGCGCGGCGGGCGTTTTCCAGAACCTCGGTGGTTTTCTTCTCATTCTCCGAATCGGGATCGAAGACAACCACATCCAGCCCGTTAAGCAGGCAGCGAGCCGCCCAACCAGCGCCGATAACCCCGCCGCCTAGCAATCCAACCGTTTTAATTTTGTTCATTGTGTGCGCTTCGTTATTTCAAGTTTCTGGCGCACTTCATCCGGGCCAATAACCTTGACGTTCATGTTTTCAAGAAGCGTCGTAGCGCGCTCGACCAAGCCAGCGTTAGATGTCTTAACCCCCTTGGACAGGTAGATATTGTCTTCCAGTCCGACTCGCACGTTGCCGCCAGCAAGGGTTGCCATGGCGACAAAGGGGATTTGCATACGACCAATTGAAAACGCCGAAAAGACAGCCTTTTCCGGCAAGGCATTGACCATCGCCATAAACGTATTTGGATCATCGGGCGCGCCGTAGGGAATGCCCATGCAGAGCTGGATCATCACCGGATCATCAATCAGGCCTTCCTTGATCAAATCCTTGACCATGACGATGTGACCAAAATCGAAAACTTCCAGTTCCGGTCGCACCCCCATGGCTTTCACCTGTGCGGCCATGGCACGCAAGGTGTCGGGTGTGTTGGTCATCACATAATCGCCACCGGCGGCAAAATTCATGGAACCACAATCGAGCGTACAGATATCGGGCAGCAGGTTGGCGACATGAGTAAGGCGTTCGGTGGCCCCGGCCATATCAGTGCCCGCATCATTGAGCGGCAAAGGTGTTTCAGCACCGCCAAGCACAAGATCGCCGCCCATCCCCGCCGTCAGGTTGATCACCGCATCAACATCGGCGGAACGAATACGATCAACGGTTTCCTTAAACAGTTCAGGGTCGCGCGCGCCCTTTCCGGTTTCCGGATCACGAACATGGATATGAACGATGGCGGCACCGGCCTTGGCCGCGTCAATGGCCGAGTCCGCAATTTCCTGCGGGGTCACCGGCACATGTTCACTTTTATCGGCGGTGTCACCGGCACCGGTGACGGCGCAGGTCAAAAATACTTCCCAGTTCATTATCGCATCCTCCCCATTTGATTTAGTGGTCAAGTCTATTGCCCACGCGCCTGCGCTTTGATACATTTTTCGACAATATGATACCTTTATCGACAAATAATCTGACTGAACATCTTGGTTTTCTGCTTTTGCCGAAATTCAGCAGCCTGTGTCTGGCCAATGCCCTGGAACCGCTCAGGGCCACCAATCTTATTGCCGGGCGTCCGCTTTACCGATGGAGCCTGTATTCCCCTGACGGCGAAGACGTGGTCAGTTCCAGCGGAATCACGACCGGGCCGATCAAACCCCTGAATGAAGCCCGCGATGTAGACGCTCTTTTTGTGGTTTCCAGTTACGACTACAGACGTCAGATATCCAAGCCACTACTCAGAGATCTGGTCAGCCTGTCCCGGCACATCCCCACTCTTGGTGGCCTTGATACGGGAAGTTTCGTCCTTGCCGAGGCGGGTTTGCTTGATGGTTACCACGCCACCATTCACTGGCAAGAATTGGCAATTTTTGAAGAAGCCTTTCATGATGTTAGCCCTGTCAGCGATCGTTTTGTCATTGACCGCAATCGAATCACCGCTGGTGGAGCAACAACAACCCTTGATCTGATGCTTCATCTCATTCGCGCAAGCAACGGCGAAGCCCTGCGGTTGGAGGTAGCGGCCTTATTTATTTACGATGGAACCCACGTCGCCGAAGAACCGCAACGCCCGCCGCCACCCATAGACAGTTTGCCTTTTCCCGCCGACATGGGGCCGGTTATCGCACTCATGGAAACCAATATCGAAGCGCCCCTGAAGATCGGTGAAATTGCCCGCCGTCTTGGCCTGTCACAAAAGAAACTTGAACGCCGGGTCAGGCGTATCCTCAACACAACACCGGTCGCCTATTATCAACACATTCGCCTGTCGGCAGCACGGTCCATGGCTTTGGAAACCGTTATGCCCATTTCTGAAATAGCCGTGCGAACAGGGTTTTCCTCAGCCAGCGCCCTGACTCGCGCCTTTGCCCGGCATTTTTCCATCACCCCAAGTGATTTAAGGCGACGAGCCCTGCTATAGATTTGCGACGCTGCGACCGGCCCAATCGGGAAGTTCCGCAACACACGCTTGCCTAAGCGACGCCTGGGCCTCATCAGACATCGCTGCTGTTTTTCCGGCGCGGGTATCAAAATGCAGGCCTAAGCATTCAAAAGTCGCCCGTTGCACCCCATCCACATGCATCACATGGGCAATACGAAGGCGCTTGGCGTCAAGGCCAAGAACAAGTGATTCAATTTCCATAACCGCCGGGGCGCGAACTTCCTGTAAATACCGGACATGCGTTTCGACGGTGTAGAGAGCAGCCCCCGTGCGCTCAAAATAAGGAACGCCAATATCGAAATGCTCCTGAAGCGCCCATGTGGCATTGCTGAAAGGAACAAGATAATAGGCTTCGTTTAAATGCCCGTAAGCATCAAGCCAGATATCCTGCACGGGTTCTGAGTGCAGCTGTAAACCACCGGCATAAGAACTCATTTAATGATCCTATCAATTTTCAGAAAACACAGACTGCCTGACATCAATAAGCCAAACCCCGGATCCATCCTGCGCTTGCCGCACGTCAGCAGCCAGATCATCCAGCCCACCGGGGCGCAGATAGTGTACGCCGTAAGCATCGGCAAGCTTTTCAAAATCAGGATTGTGTAACTCGACGCCGGTCTTCTTAATGCCTCTGGCTACCATATCATCACGGATTTGGCCAAAGGCCGAGTTGTTCCACATGATGATTGTTAGGTTGAGATCAAGCTCAACGGCGACAGCCAGTTCCTGAAGGGTAAATTGGAAACCGCCGTCCCCGGCAAGGGCCACCACCGGTGTTTCCGGGGACGCCAGTTTGGCGCCAATTGCCGATGGCATGGCGATACCCAGGGTGCCAAAACCACGCGGATGAAACCATGACTTGGGCCGCGCCGCGGGGAAAATTTCATTGCCCGAGTAGGCAATCTGGGTCATGTCCGTAAAGACCGTCGCCGTATCGGGCAGCGCCCCATGCACAGCCAGCAAAACCCGCCGATGGGTTTGCCGAAGCTCTGTTTCATTATCAGCGGCGACTTTGCGCATACCACGGACCCGCTCTTCCATGCCCCTGACATCATTCGCCTTCTTGTCCGACAACGAGTCCGCCAATGCGCCAAGCGCCGTAGCCCCGTCACCGATCAGGCCAATGGTGGGAACGTACTGGGCGTTGACTTGTTCAGGGTCGATATCGACACGCACCAGTGCATCCGGCAAAGAAAGACGATCAACCCAACTGTCCGTTTCGGCTAACTCAGTGCCGACAGCGAGCACGACATCGGCCTCGGCCAGAAGATTCTGGGTCTCCTCGTGGGCTAACATGCCCGGCAAGTGAAGAGAATGGTCATGTGCCAAAAGGCCCTTCCCGGCGACCGTGGTGATAACCGGCGCTCCAAGGAGTTCGGCCAGTCGGGCCAAATCATCTGCCCCACCCCCATCGGAACCCCGAGCGCCACCACCGGCGATAATGACAGGCATTTTGGCCTCGGCAAGCATGGCAGCGGCGCTGGACAATCCCGCCGGATCAAGGGTCGGTTTGGATGCCCGTGGCCCGGGCTGCCAATCCTCATCAACTTCCATGGCCACCACATCAAGCGGTATCTCTATATGTACGGGACGTGGACGAGCGCTTTCAAAGACGGTGAACGCCTTATCAATCAAACCCGGCACTTCTTCGGGCGACATAGCGGTTGCCGAAAAAGCGCATAGCTGTTCGGTGACGCTGCGCTGGTCGACTATTTCATGCAAGCGGCCAAAGTTATCATCCAAATCGGCGGTTTTACGCACTGTCGATATAACCAGCATGGGCACGGAATCCGAATACGCCTGACCCATGGCCGTGGCGATATTGGTGACGCCGGGTCCGGTAATAACGAAGCAGACGCCCGGACGCCCACTGATACGGGCGTATCCGTCGGCCATGAAACCGGCACCCTGCTCGTGACGCACCAACACATGTTGGATGGGACTGTTCGACAGGCCGCGGTAGAGATCCAGCGTATGAACACCGGGAATGCCAAACACAGTATCAACGCCGCGGCGCTCCAACAATCTGACCAGTGCCTCACCGCATGTTTGTTTTTGTGTCATGATTCATTCCAGCTTTAAGCAAAAAATTATAAATTCAATCCCAGGGCACGGCCTTCATAGATGGCCGCGACGGCCAGCCTTGGTGACACGCAGTCGCCAATGGAATGAACCTCTAAATCACCTTCACCAAGGTCGTCAATAACTTTGCTTTCAGCGACATTGGTGGTAGCCAGAACCAGTGCATCTGCTTTGATGAATTCTTCCGAACCATCGAGCAGATTTCGAACGGTGCCGCCTTCGTCTTGCCAGTCAATCAGGGCCGACTCGGTCATCCACAAAGCGCCATTCCTCTTCAATTGCTCGCGCAATGTTCCGTCTGCCGCCGTTCGCACAATCCATTTTCCGACCATAGCAGCGCCGGTGACGATGATCACCTCGTGTCCCTGCAAAGCCAGATGCAATGCCGTACCGCCACCGCGCCAGTCGCTGGTGTCATCAACGAGCAGGACCTTTTTGCCGGGTCTTGCAGCATTTCCCATGATGTCTTCCACTGACCAGACATTGGCTTTGTTGACACCCGGCAGCTCATCAATACCCGGAATACCGCGCTGAAAACCGGTTTCTGCTGGCAATGAACCCGTCGCGACAACCACACAATCGGCCTCGTAGCCATCGATCTCGTCTGCCTCCACATAGGTATGGTATTTGATCTGCACCTGAAGTTTCTCCAGTTGGCGTCCATACCACTGAATCAATTCGATAATCTGTTCGCGGCGCGGCTGCATTCCGGCCAGACGGAACTGACCACCCAGTTCCCCCGATGCCTCAAGCAAGGTCACCCGGTGCCCGCGTTCTGCCGCCACGCGTGCGCACTCAAGACCGGCAGGGCCACCGCCAACAACCAGAATGTGGCGCGGGGTATCTGCAGGTGTAAAGCGATCTCCGCCCCATTCAAATTCCCGACCTGCCGATGGATTGACCAGACAGGATATCCAGTAATCCCGGGAACGCCGCCCCCAGCACATCTGATTACACGAGATACAACCGCGAACGTCTTCATCACGACCTTCCCTGGCCTTGTTAGCCAGATGCGGGTCGGCGATTTGTCCACGCACAAGACTGACCGTGTCGGCCTGCCCTGCGGCAATAACATAGTTGGCGTTCTCCGGGGTTCGGATATGGCTTTCGGCCTGAATGCGCGTGTGTTTAACCACCTGTTTGAGAGATTCAGCCAAAGGTACGCCAAGTTTTTCACCAAAAAAGAATGTCGGCATCAATTCGGCAAAATCGAAATAGCTGGCCGTGCCGCATGAAATATAATCGACCAGTGCCCGCTCGTCATGATAGGCAGCGATTTCCTGCAGGGCTTCGTTACTGAGGGCAATGTCTGTCTTGTGATCGGATGCCGTCGCCATACCGATGATGAAATCTTCCCCAACCCGGGCTCGAATCCTCGAGGTAATTTCGGTCGAAAACCGCATACGATTCTCAAACGATCCGCCCCAGCGATCATCACGACGATTGTTCCATGGCAGCCAGAACTGATCAATCAGGGCGTTGTAGGCGGCGAACAATTCAACGCCATCAAACCCGGCTTCATAGGCCCGCCTCGCTGCTTCGACAAAGCTCTCGATGATTTCTTCAATTTCCGCTTCGTTCATTTTGTGGCTGCCGTCGGCATCATGAAATGATGGCAATCCAGACGGCGACCAGTTGGGTTGAAAGGAAAGATCGTAATCACCGTGTTGGCCCACGTGATAGAGCTGGTGGATCATGACCACGCCTTCGGCCTTGCAGGCATCGGTAATTTTTCGAAAAGCAGGAATGATCGCATCGTCCCCGTGGCGAAAATTACCCCGCGTCAAAACGCCGGTGGCATGAACGGGTACAGGCTCAACGACGATCATTGCCGCCCCACCCAATGCGCGCTCAAGGTAATAACCCAAATGACGCTCTCCGGGCAGCCCCTGCGTTGCCATATTGGCTGTATGAGCACCAAAGACGATACGGTTGCGCAGAGTTTTGTGCCGTAAGTCGAGGGGCTCAAATAAGGGGAGGTGCGCCATCAATTCCCGTCCTTTAAAACCGGCCATTCTGGAAATCATCAATGGCCTGGCGGATTTCATCTTTGGTGTTCATGACGAAAGGTCCATATCGGGCAATCGGTTCACCAAACGGGCGGCCAGCCAAAAGAATAAACCGCCCACCCATGGAACTGTTGACGCTGACATGGTCTCCTTCACTTAATATCGCCAAATGGTCCGACGTCACAGGCTCTCCCGCGACGTCCACCATGCCATCAAAGACATAGATAAAAGACGTATGAGCAGCAGGCACGTCCTGTTGATAGACACCCCCACCGGGTAAGGAAACATCCACGTACAGGGGTTCAATATCGATGCCGTTGACAGGCCCTTCGACCCCGTCCACGACCCCCGCAATGATACGAATTTGCGTACCGTCTTCCCTGTTAACGGTGGGCACATCTTCAGGATCGATATCCTGATAACGCGGTTTACACATTTTTCTCGACGCCGGAAGATTAACCCACAACTGGAAGCCACTCATCTCCCCTTCGCTCTGTTCGGGCATTTCAGAATGAATGATGCCGCGCCCTGCGGTCATCCATTGAACACCGCCGGGCTTAAGCAAACCCTCCGCGCCCG
Source organism: Rhodospirillaceae bacterium (assembly GCA_018662005.1). Taxonomy (NCBI): domain Bacteria; kingdom Pseudomonadati; phylum Pseudomonadota; class Alphaproteobacteria; order Rhodospirillales; family Rhodospirillaceae; species Rhodospirillaceae bacterium. The sequence goes on from JABJHA010000002.1 coordinate 189,306, forward strand.
TATTATCACGATGACGCATCAGCCCCTTGATCATATAAGTGACGGTCTCGAAACCGCGATGAGGATGATCGGGGAAACCGGCGATGTAATCGTCAGGGTTTTCAGTGCCAAAATTATCGAGAAGAAGAAACGGGTCGAGTTCTTCAAGCATTTGGGATCCGATTGACCGCCTGAGGGTAACTCCTGCTCCGTCGGATGTCAGCTGGGACTTAAGAACGTTGGTAACAGTGCGTTGGCTCATCGCGTTAACCTCCACAAAAAAGCAATGCCTTTATGCCTCGGCAAGAAGGGCCTGAATGTCTGACCTGGCAGACATTAGAACGACGCGCAGATTATCCACATCGGACTCCGGCAGGGGTTTAAGCGGCGGCCGCACCGTGCCTGCGGGAAGGTCAAAGAGTTGACAAGCGAACTTGGTGCATTGAATAAGCTGCCCGCCGCCTTCAAGAACGCTGGTTAATTCCGGCAGTGCCGCCATGATCCGCCGGGCCTTGACAAAATCATGCTGCTTCACGCAAGCGTCATACAAGGCAACGACTTCTTCGGCGAAGAAGTTGCCCATGGGCGTGACCCAACTGGTCGCCCCCCAGACGAAGAATTCCAGAGCCTGATCTTCGGCCCCACAGCTCAGCTCAATACCGGGATAATGATTGGCCAGCAAATGAAGGCGATTGATATCGCCACTGGCTTCCTTGATCGCCTTGATGTTGGGACTTTTTGAAACAAGATCAAGATAGTCCTCGCCCATGCTGACCCCGGTGCGGCCCGGATAATTATAAAGCATGATCGGCAGGCCTGTTGTCTTGTCGATGGCCAGACAATGGGCGGCGTTTTCCTGTTCCGTGGGTAACGAATAATAGGGTGCGGCAACAAGCAGGCCGTCGGCGCCTGCGTCACGGGCAGCTTCTGCATAACCACAAGCGACCGCGGTACTAATGTCATTGACCCCGCAAATAAACTGCGCCCGCCCGCTGATAACGTCACTGGCAAACTGGAACTGGCGAACCCGCTCTTCGGGCGACAGTGCATAAAACTCACCGGTGGTGCCACCAACGATAATGCCATACACACCCTTGTCGAGCATGTATTCGATGACCGTGGCAAAGCCGTCTTCATCAATGGAGTGATCGTCATGAAGCGGCGTGATCACCGGTGGTATAATGCCCTCGAATTTCATTGATTAATCCTCTAGTTCCGCAAGTGCCGGTCCCCAAGTGTCGGACAGGGAGAAACCTTCGGGGAACGGGTCCGTCGGATCAAGCCCTATCTGCTGAAATCCGTATATCCATGCCCGTCCGGTAACCCGGGGAAGAACAACAACCTTCTCGCCCAGCGTGTCGGTGCCAAGAAGGCTGACCTCAAATTCACTGCCGATAATCGAGATTGTCTTTGTTTGATCGCCCACCGTGACCTCGCCGCGCGCGAACTGGGTCGCCAGATTTGCCGAACTGCCCGTCCCGCAGGGCGAGCGATCGACGCGACCCGGGGACATGGTCGTACAGGTACGGACGAAATCCGGCTGACCGCGATCACGAAACATAACGTAGGCGATGCCATTGATTTCAGGTGTCGTTGGATGGACCACAGGATAATCCCGGTTGCAGGCGGCTTTCAATATCATCCCGGCTTCAACCAGCTCTCGTGCATTGTCAGGGGTGATGGTCAGGCCCAACTGCTGGACATCGACGATGGCGTAGAAGACACCGCCAAAAGCCAGATCAACACTGACCTCGCCCCATTCTTCGGTGCCGATGACCTGATCAAGACTTTCCACAAATGACGGCACCATATTGAGCGAGACCTGCTGAGCGCGGCCATCCTGGCAACGAGCCGTTGCCCGAACCAGCCCTGCGGCCGTATCCAGAGTGATGATGGTTTCAGGTTCTACCATCTCAATGGTGCCGGTTTCCAAAAGGGCCGTAACCACACAGATGGAATTACTGCCGGACATAGCATGGGCCTGATCGGGTTGCAGGACGATAAACCCGGCATCGGCGTCCGGATGTGTCGGTGGAGTCAGAATGTTGACCGATGCCTGAACGCAACCGCGGGGTTCAAAAATCAGAAACTTGCGAAGTTCCGTACCCGGCCCCGGTGCATTCAGATAGGCCAACTTGGCCGCCATGGTGTCGCCGGGAATATCGATAATCCCGGACGTTACGACCTTGCCGACCTCGCCTTCGCAATGAACATCAACAAGCTGTACGGTTTTCTTCCAGCGCAATGATCCAGCCTCCCTTTAGATCAACAAGGTAATACCCGAAAGCAGGATCAAGCCAATGATAATTCGTTTAAACAGGTTATCGTTCAGATGCGGGTAAAATTTCACGCCAAACCAGGAACCGATGATAACGGCGGGTACACACCACAAAAAATCAACAAGGGTGCGTTGGGTGATCATGCCGCTGGCGGCGAACGTGGCGACCCCCAAGCCATGCATGACAATCACAAAAGGCTGGTAGGTTCCGCGTTGCAAATCTTTTGGCCAACCCCTGATGCCGACAAACAAGGTTGGCAACAATCCGGACAACCCGGCAAAGCCACCCATGAAACCGCCACTTAAACCGACAAGGCCATCAACCGGGCGGCCGCCGGCCTCACCAACCGATGTATGTGGACGGAACAGCATCCAGATACCATAGGCGACCAGAAATGCACCGACGACGATGCGAAAAATATCCGGCCCCATATAATTTAAAGCCCAGGTGCCGATGGGAACGCCAAAGACCCCACAAACCACAAACGGCCACAGCCTCGAGAAATCCAGAGTTTTGCGCAATTTGTAAAGCGGCGTCATATGCATCATAAACCCGCAGGCAACAACAAGGGGGATGGCCGCCACCGGTTCCATAATATGTAACCAGACCGCATTGAGGATCAGGGCGTCGGCAAAGCCAACAGCGCCAATGACAAACGCCGCGGCAAAGGCTCCCGCGATCAGCACCGGCAAATAAAGGGTCGGGTCGAGGGCCATTATATATTATCGCTCAATAATGGCTCCAGATCGGCTTCGTAACCAAACACCGCAGGTTGGCCGCCCGTATGGATAAACAACAGCTTCTGCCCAGGCTCAGCTTGACGGGCGCGGCTCAGAAATCCGGCCATGGTGCGCCCGGTATAAACCGGGTCAAGGATGATGCCTTCACAATGGGCCGTCAGTTTGATGGCTTCGAGAACGGCGTCATTCATCTTGCCATATCCGGGAGCCAGGACATCATCATTGATATCGATGTCATGATCGGAAACCGGATTTTCAATACCTAACAATTCAGCAATTTTCTGACACAGGCCGACAATACGTAGGCGTTGTAATTCTTCAGACCTGCGAACGCAGATGCCTTTAACGGCGACGGAGCAGCCAAGGGCACGCAGGCCAAAAAGCAATCCCGCATGGGTCGCCCCGCTACCAGAGGCAACGATGATTTCATCGAACATGGCGCCTGTCTTGTCAAATTGTTCGACCAGTTCCCGTGCCGCGTCAACATAGCCCAAAGATCCCAATGGCGGGTGCCCCGCCCCCAGATGAATAACGTAAGGCTTTTTACCTTGCGCCCTTAAATCCTCGGCAATGTCTTCAAGGTTTTGATCAGCGCCTTCTTCATTTTCTCCTTCCGGGAAACTGTACAAGGTCGCCCCCAGAATCCTGTTGAGCAGCACATTTCCCGAGTGTCGATAAAGGGGTGACGGATTGGCGACACGTTCTTCGAGCTGGATGTGGCATTCCATGCCAACTTTGCGGGCCGCAGCTGCGGCCATGCGAACAAAGTTTGACTGAACCGCGCCGGTAATCAGGATGCAGTCGGCTCCTTGGGCTGCCGCCGCGCCAATATAAAACTCCATCTGGCGCGCCTTGTTGCCGCCCATGCCCAGGCCCGTACAGTCATCACGTTTGATGAACAGACCCGGACCAGCAAGGGCCGTCGTCAAATTGGGCATTTCCTCCAGCGGTGTCGGTGTGTGGCTCAACAACACACGCGGAATGTCAGCCAGCACGCCAAGGGCTGAAGACGTCACTTTCCAAAAACCTTTCTTATGCCTCGGTTTTACGCCGCCGCTGGCTGATGACAATGAAGCCTAACAGGATAAGAGCCGGTATGTAGAACAGTTCTTTAGGCATACGATCCGCTTTTTTCTGAATCGTAGACATGATCACCGGGGCGTCGCCGTAATAATCGAACAGGCTGCCGATACTTTGGAAAAACGGCGTTCCCTGCATTGGCTCCTCGATTTTAGTCAAGCCGTCTTCAACGGTTACTGACAGTCCAGCGGACCGCAAACGTTCCGCGGCTTCTAACGGCCGCCCCAGGGGAACCATCAATGTCGTCGTTGTCTGTTCGCCGGTATCATAGTCGGGCCCGGTAACAACAACGGTCATCATTCCGTTTTCCGGAACATCGTTGACGAATTCGTACACCTTACTTGGATTTACGGGAATAAAAGGCGATACGATCTGATCCAGCCAAAATCCGGGCCGGAACAGGGTAAAGGCAACCAGCAACAAGGCGACGGTTTCCCATATCTTGTTTCGAACAAGGAAAAATCCCTGCGTTGCCGCTGCGAACAGCATCATGGCTATGACCGCAATGACGAATACGAACACCGCCTTGATCGGCCCGACATTAATCAGCAGCAATTCGGTATTGAAGACAAACAGGAATGGCAGCAAGGCCGTACGAATGTCGTACATGAAACCCTGAATACCGGTCTTGATCGGATCGCCGCCGGAAATTGCGGCAGCTCAGCCTGATTTCCCTGATAAACAGGGAAAATATAGGGAATTTTTATACTTTTGGCCCCTAAATTGCTCCCTGACCTTCCCCCGACGCCCGTTGTCCAACCTGATACTTTTTAGCCGCAGCACCTGTCTCAACAATCTCGCCAAAGAATTCATGACCAACCACCATCGGCACAGGAATTGTCGCCTGTGCCCACGCATCCCAGTTATAAATATGCAGGTCAGTACCACAAATTGCCGTTTTTTTGACACGGATCAAAACATCATTTGGCCCAGGTTCGGGTAGAGGCACTTGCTCCACCCATATGCCCGGTTCAGATTTTGCTTTAACCAAGGCCTTCATTAAGTTTGGCATTTGGGTATCCTATTTAAATAAGACCAAGCTCACGACCGACCTCAATAAACACATCAATGGCACGGCTCACATCATCACTGCTGTGTGCAGCCGACATCTGGGTGCGAATTCTGGCTTGTCCCTCGGGCACAACTGGGAAGGTAAACCCTACGACATAAATACCTTTTTCAAGCATCCGAGCAGCCATATCCTTGGCTAGGGATGCATCGCCAATCATCACCGGAATTATTGGATGATCGGCCCCTGCGAGGGTGAACCCGGCCTTGCTCATCTCTTTCCTGAACAGATTACTATTGGCCGATAAACGCTCACGTAAGTCATCTCCGCTTTCGATCAAATCGAAAACTTTAAGCGTCGTCGCAGCAATCATCGGGGCAAGGGTATTTGAAAAAAGATACGGACGGGAGCGTTGGCGCAGCCAATCGATGACTTCTGCTTTACCCGAAGTATATCCGCCGGAAGCACCGCCTAAAGCCTTGCCGAGGGTTCCGGTGATGATATCGACGCGCCCATCGACGCCGCAGTATTCGACAGAGCCACATCCATTATCGCCAAGAAATCCAACAGCGTGGCTATCATCGACCATCACCATGGCATCATATTTTTCAGCCAGATCACATATCCCTTTCAGGTTGGCAATAATACCATCCATTGAAAAAACACCGTCGGTGGCAATTAGTTTAAAACGGGCTCCTTCTGCCGCAACCAGCTGTTCTTCCAGTGCTGACATATCGTTGTTGGCGTAGCGCAGTCGTTTAGCCTTGCACAACCGGACACCATCGATGATCGATGCATGATTTAAGGCATCTGAAATGACCGCGTCCTGCTCACCGAGCAAGGTTTCAAAAAGCCCGGTGTTTGCATCGAAGCAACTGGAATACAGAATGGTATCTTCCATGCCCAAAAATGTTGAGATTTTCGCTTCCAGCTGTTTGTGTTCTTCCTGAGTGCCGCAAATAAAGCGCACCGAAGACATGCCGTATCCATAGCGATCGAGAGCCGCCTTTCCAGCTGCAATAAGATCTTCACTGTTTGCCAAACCCAGGTAGTTATTGGCGCAAAAGTTAAGAACGTGCTGGCCGGAGTCGATCTCGATTTCGCTACCCTGCTTGGACGTAATGACGTGTTCGGATTTATAAAGGCCCGACGACTTTAAAGTCTCAAGCTCATCGCTCAGGCTGCTAATAAATGTCTTGGTCATGACAGGTCTTCTTTCATTCGGCGTTTTGGGATTTTAGCCAATCAGAAAAATATGATGCATAGCTGCGTTCAATTCCGATCATCCATTTGATCGCTGTTTTCGATGAATAATAGCAGGTATCCCGGCCATTATAGTACGGTTAGCGTGGCCTTCAGGAAGCCCCTCGTTTGCCAAAGAGATAAAACCTCCCTGACGTAAAGCATCCTCAGTAGCTTCTCCTTCAAGTGAAAGCCAGCAAAGATAATCGCTAAAGGCACTTGCGTGTATAGACCTGTCCGGGAAGTTGGCGTTTATGTTATCGAGCAACTCTGGTTCATCATCCAGCCTGCATGAAATTAGCCAGGACCGGGGCGACAACCAAACGGCGTAGCGCTCATCTGCTTGAGCCACAAGCCCGGATAATAAGGGGAATTTACAGGGGAATTTTCAATAATTGAGGTCAGGAAGCCAATCTGCACATCAAGACTGGGAGATGAATGGAAAGAAATTGTGAGTACGTTAATTATCGGCATGGATAAAAAATAGTCTGACATTGTGGATGGTTGTGGGGGCACGCAAGCACCTTTACCGAACAAGTGCGAAATGGTGGAAGAATTCGGTATAAAGTCTAATCATCGGCGGGATTATTGAATTACTTAACATACCCAATTCGCACCCCCCTCCTCGTCGCTTAATGCCCGTTGTTGGAGGTAAAGCGGACGTCATTTGGAGCTGGTGTTTGAATCCGAAAATGACCCAAAACAGACCTTCTGTAGGTCACGTATTTTAAGAGCTGAAACGGTTTTAATCCGGCGTTGATGCCTTATGTTGAACTTTCAGGTCTTTTTCGGCGGGCGACTTTTCTGAATTGGCGAGAAGTTGTTGGGAAGTGTCTTCATCGTCGAACAGAATACGATTGGCGGCGCCTTCCATGTCCTCAAACTGACCAGATTTCAGCGACCACAGGAAGGCGGCCAAAGCGATACTGCCGAGCAACAGTGCAATCGGGATCAGGTACAAAAGGATGTCCATCGATCTTGTTTCCTATTTTCGCGCAAGCCTGAGCGCGTTGACGATCACCACCAGCGACGACGACGACATGGCGATGGCCGCCACGAGTGGCGAGACGTAGCCCAGGATCGCCAGCGGGATCGTCACTGTATTATAAAGGAAAGAGAAGACGATGTTCTGTTTAACCAGAGCATCGGCCCGGCGGGCCGTCAACAGGGTTTCGACGACCGGTTGCAGGCACTCTCCCTGAAAAACAATGTCGGCAGCGTTCTGCGAAATATCCGCCGCCGTCGAGGGCGAAATCGAAACCCAGGCAGCGGCCAAGGCCGGTGCATCGTTAAGGCCATCGCCAACCATCAACGGGTATTGCCCCGCCGCTTTCAGCTCTTCCAGCCGGGCGACCTTATCGGCGGGCAGGGCTTCGGCGCGCCAAATGTCGATACCGGCGTTTCGGGCGACGTCGGAAACAACTGTCTCACGGTCACCCGAAAGCAGTTCCGGCTCCAGCCCCTGATTGACCAGGCTATCGATGACTTCCGTAGCGTCCGGTCGCAATTTGTCCTGAAACTGAAAGCGATACGGCACGTCTCCGGGACGGGATAACCACAATTCGGGAAGATCGCTGCCCGTCGCGCCGCCGCCGCACCATGCCCCGCGGCCAAGACGGATCTCCCCTTCGGGGGTCGACAAACTCAGGCCGCGACCGGGAATTTCCTCAACCCCGGAAGACGGAGTAGCCGCAGGAACGGTACGGACGAGAGCCCTGGAGAGCGGATGCTTGCTATTGGCCGCCATGGACGCTGCCAATTCAAGGACCTCGGGATCGGTCCCCTGTGACAGTAGTTCCGGCTTACCCTGTGTCAGGGTGCCGGTCTTGTCGAAGACAACCTTGTCGGCCAGGGCCAGGCGTTCAAGGGCGGCCCCCGATTTCAACAGGACGCCACGGCGGAACAGGCGACCGCTGGCGACCACCTGCACCGTTGGTACGGCCAGAGCAAGGGCGCACGGGCAGGTGATAATCAGCACCGCCACGGCATAGAGCAAAGCCTGTTGCCAGCCGATGTCGGTAAACAACATCCATCCGGCAAAGGTCAACAGGGCGAGGCCATGAACGACCGGGGCGTACAACCTGGAAATACGGTCGGCCAGGGTGACGTAACGGGATTTCGACTGCTCGGCGTTTTCCATCAGGCGGACGATCCCTGACAGCAGGGTTTCTTCGCCGGAGGCCGTCACCCTGATTTTCAGGGGGCCTGATAAGTTGAGGGCCCCGGCCTCGACGGGGTCGCCAGGACTGACCGGGTGCGGCAAGGTTTCGCCGTTAATCAGCGATCGATCGACCTCGCTCTCGCCCTCTATGATCTCGCCATCGATAGCTATCCGTTCGCCAACACTGGTCAGCACCGTCATGCCGGGGGTAGTCTTGTCGGGGGGGATGACTTTCGTGCCACCATCCGTATCAATGACCGTCACGGCGGCTGCGGAAAGTGACAGCAGATGCTCGCCGACAGCGCGCGCCCGCCCCCTTGCACGGAGGTCGAGATAGCGTCCTACCAGCAGGAAAAAAAGCAGGGTGAGGACAGAGTCGAAATAAACGTGTTCGGTTGCCCGGATCGTTTCGAACAGACTCATTCCGGCAGTCAGAATAAGCGCCAGCGAGATCGGGACATCCATGTTCATGCGTCCCCGGCGCAAGACGCTCAAAGCCGAACTGAAAAAATGCTGTCCTGCGTAGATTGTTGTCGGCAAGGCTATCAGGGCCGACAGCCAATGCAGCAGGCTACGGGTCGAAGGCCCCATATCGTCGCCGACCCCGGACCACACAGAAACCGACAGCAGCATGACGTTGCCGGCGGCGAAGCCGGCAACGGCCATAGCCCTGAGCAACACGTTCTGGCGCTGTGTGGTTTCATGTTCCAGCAATGCCGGATCATACGGGGCAAGGCGATAGCCAAGGGATGTAATTTTTGCAACAAGCTGATCGGCGTTGGTATCCTTACCTTTCCACGTCACAATAAGGCGCCGTGTCGTCATGTTGAGGCGGGCTGAAATCACACCTGGATGCCTGACCAGTACATTTTCGATCAACCAGACGCAAGCCGCACAATGAAGACCGCCAACCATTAAATGAAGGGTGAGGTTGTTATCCTTGTCCCGTTTTACGAAAGACGCATAGTTTCTTGGTGTTTCTTCATCATCCGGCTTGAGCGCAACTTCGTCGGGATCAAGGGAACGTTGATTGTAATAACGCTCTAGTCCCAATCCACGAACCAGCTCAAAAGCAGCCTGACATCCATGACAGCAAAAATCTTCACCACCCAGGCTACCCTTGGGAATTTCCAGCCCACAATGGTGGCAATCGGCCATAATTATTAAGGGGTCACAATCCGCTCGACGCGCTGATAATCATCTTTGCCGCGTCGGGCGAGAATACGAAATTCCCATTGGCCTTTCAGGGGAAGGCTAAAGGGCACGCGATAACGACCATTACCTTCATGCAGGACGAAAAATTCCTGATCGAAGCCATCATGGGTTGGCCGGGTTGCCAGAATTTTAACCGTTAAATCCGTCAAAGGATTTCCCGCCTTGTCTGAAAATTTGACATGGGCTAGGCCCGTCACGGGGATGCTGCTTCCCGTGAACTCAATTTCCATTTCATCATGCCACTCCAGAGCCTGTTGGCGTTTGGCTGCATCAAGATTATTGTTATAAGCCAATCCCTTGGCGTAATGCTGCTCGGTCTCAAGGCCCGTCCAGGTATTGAGCGCATAATAGACCAAGAAGCCGTTGGCGATCAGGACGATGGAAAATCCTGCGATGATTATCCATAAGGGCTTTTTTGATGAGGTTACGGGGCCGGGCATTGAAAATTCCATTGTTATCGGGTGCTTCAATCTTTGGGTCCGTAGAAGAATGTATCCTGTTCGGCTTTATCATCGCTTTCAAGATCAATCAGTTCTAATTCCATTTCGTTTGAGGCTTCATCCAGAATATCCGCAGGTGCGCGAACAAAGACACGGAAAGTTCCAACTCCGTCCGCCCTTACCGGTAACTCAACGGCCTCAGCACCATCTTTTTCAAAACCAATGACCGTGATCAAAGCCTGATCGATTCCACTGACCTCGAGCCTGAATACCCGTTGACGGTTTTCCATGTTGAGAATTTTCAGGGTGTAACCGTTGCGAATATCCCCGTTCGACAGGGTAACGAACAAGGGAGAACGATCGCGTTGTAAATTGATTTCCAGATTAGCGCGGGTGGCAAACGTAAACACCATCAAGGCTAAAACCAGAATCAGGGTAAATGTGTAAATAAGCGTTCGCGGGCGAATCAGATGAAAGGATGTAGGGCGTCCCGCCGCCCGGGCATTCATGTTGGCGATAGAATCATAAGCAATTAGATTGCGCGGGCGCTTAAGCTTTTCCATGATTGAATTACAGGCATCAATACAAAGCGCACAGCCAATGCATTCCATTTGCTGACCGTCACGAATATCGATTCCTGTCGGGCAAACGTTGACGCACAAATTACAATCAATGCAATCACCTAACTGAGCCTGTTCTTTATTTTTTGATTTGCCGCGTGGTTCCCCGCGCCATTCTTCATAAGTGACGATCAGGGAATCTTCGTCGAACATGGCACCCTGAAAACGCGGCCAGGGGCACATGTATGTACAAACCTGTTCGCGCGCCAATCCGGCCAGTACATATGTCGTTGCCGAAAACAGGCCGATAAACCCGTAAATGGTGAACGATGCACCTCCGCTAATAATTTCGCGTGTCACCGTGGGTGCATCGACGAAATACCATATCCACGCTCCGCCTGTGGCAACCGCGATCAACAACCAGATCACATGTTTGGTGCTGCGGCGTGCCATTTTGTTCAGGCTCATGGGTGCCGCATCCAGCTTAAGGCGTTTATTGCGATCACCCTCCACCCAACGTTCGACCAGCATAAATAGGTCCGTCCAGATCGTTTGCGGACAGGTAAAACCACACCACACACGCCCGGCAAGAGCCGTTACCAGGAACAGGCCAATGGCGCCAAGGATCAAAAGCCCCGTCAGGTAATAAATTTCCTGTGGCCAAATTTCGATTTCAAAGAAAAACAGGCGTCGCCCTGTTATGTCAGCGAGGATTGCCTGATCGGGCATGCCAGCGCCACGATCCCAGCGCAACCATGGAAGGACATAATAAAGTGCGAGCAGGATGGACAACACCACCCATTTTAAACGACGGAAAAAACCCGCTATGCGCTGCGGATGAATTTTTACCCGGCTGGCATAAAGAGGGCCGTCAAACTCGGCACCCGCGTCGTCAGGTTTGTTTACATTCATATCCATCTGTATTTTTTATCAGACAAATCGGGGGATACAGTGTTAACCGCATCCCCCGTTGTTGATGTTTTCAGTGCAAACGGTTGTTATTGACCGCCGCCCAGCGAGTGAACATACAAGCTGACCTGCTTGATTTCGACGTCACTCAAACGACCAAACCATGCCGGCATGACACCATGCTTTGGTGAGCCTATTTGAGTGCTGACTGCTTTTTCATCCTTACCAAAAAGCCAGATGCCGTCAGTCAAGTTAGGTCCGCCCATATCGGCAACGCCTTTGGCTTCTTCACCGTGACAAGAAGAGCACTCGTCTTCAAATACGGCTGCACCACGTTTTGCCGCATCCGCATTACTTGCTTCATTGGATAGGGACAAGACGTACTGGGTAACGTCGGTAATTTGCGATTTCTCAAGAACTTCGTCTGCCAGAAATTCCGGCATGGAACTATCGCGAGTGTCATCGTGGCCGGAACGGATGCCGAATGCCACAGTCGTATGAATATCTTCGCGGGTTCCACCCCAAATCCAGTCATCATCTGCCAATACCGGATAGCCTGGGGCACCCGAACCGGCGGCACCATGACACGGCGCACAGTTTTCAGCGAAAATGAATTTCCCACCCGCCATGGCAAAGTTAAGAAGCTGCTGGTCAGCACCGATTTCATCGATGCTCATCGTGTTAAATTTTGACGACCACTGAGAACGTTCCTGTTTGAGCGATGCCAGATCCTGATCAAGGTCGGCCCGGGAAGAATACCCGCCCATGCCCTTGGTGAACCCTGAAAGGCTCGGCCAAGCAGGGTAAACAACCCAGTATCCAACGGAAAAAACAATGCAGGCGTAATAGGTGTATAGCCACCATTTAGGCATTGGCGTATTGAGTTCCTTGATGCCATCCCACTCATGGCCGGTGGTTTCCTGGCCGGATATCTCGTCTTTTTCGACATTAGCCATGATTAAACTCCATTGCTTTCGTCTTTGAAGATGATTTTTGCATCGTCTTCAAAACGTTCTTTATTTCGGGGCAAAAAAGCCCACAACACGATGCCGCTAAACAGCATCACCATCCATATGACCCAGGTCGATCGGGCTAATTCATAAAGGGTTTCCAATGTCATGTTTTCCTCCCCTAACGCCGGTTCAATTCGGGTTTGTAGGTGGTGAAATCGACCATCTGGCCGAGCACCTGCAAATACGCAATCATGGCATCCAGTTCCGTAACCTTGTCGGGATTACCGTCAAAATCGCCAATGGCTGCCTTTGGATAGCGAGCAAGAAATCCATCAACATCACTATCTTCACCATTTGCCTGGATGTTGACGTCAGCGACGGCACTTCTGATTTGCTCATCTGTATACGGATCACCAACCTGGCGAAGCGTGTACAGATGCTCATCCATATTCAGGTAGCTAAGTTGACGTTCGGCCATAAAGCCGTATCCGGGCATGATCGATTCCGGAACAACGCTTCTGGGATCAATCATATGGGCGACATGCCAGTCATTGGAATACTTGCCGCCAACGCGGGCCAAATCGGGGCCCGTTCGTTTTGAGCCCCACTGGAAAGGATGGTCGTACATGCTTTCAGCAGCCAGAGAATAATGGCCATAGCGTTCCGCTTCATCACGGAAAGGACGGATCATCTGGCTGTGGCACAAATAGCACCCTTCGCGCAGGTAGATGTTACGCCCCGCCAGTTCCAGTGGAGAATAGGGCCGAACACCCTCAACTTCTTCGATTGTGCTTTCAATTGTGTACAAGGGCACAATTTGAACAAGGCCACCGACAGAAACCGTTACCAGAATGGCGACGATCAACAGGATCAGGTTTTTTTCGAGAATTTTATGCATTTTATTTCCTCCGATCCTAATTTCCGCCAACGGCAGCTGCCGTTGACGCACCAATCGGTGTTTCGTTACGAACATGCCCCTTGATGGTTTTGACCAGGTTGTAAACCATGATCAAAGAGCCCAGCAGGAACAGGACGCCGCCCAGACCACGAATGACGTAGTACGGATGCATGGCTTCGACCGTTTCGATGAACGAATACTGCAGGAAGCCCAGTTCATCATACGTTCGCCACATCAAGCCCTGCATGATGCCTGATACCCACATGGACGAGATGTAAAGGACGATACCGACGGTGGCGATCCAGAAATGCGTGTTGACCAGGCGCAGCGAATACAGGCGTTTGCGACCCCACAATCTGGGCACCAGATAATAAAGCGCGCCAAAAGTAATGAAGGCATTCCAGCCCAGAGCGCCCGAATGCACATGGCCAATGGTCCAGTCCGTGTAGTGGCTTAGCGCGTTGACCGCCTTGATGGACATGAGTGGTCCTTCGAACGTGCTCATGCCGTAGAATCCGACTGACGTCACCAGGAAGCGCAGGATCGGGTCCGTACGCAGTTTGTCCCATGCCCCGGAAAGGGTCATGAAGCCGTTAATCATGCCACCCCAGGACGGCATCCACAGCATGACAGAAAATGTCATACCCAGAGTCTGCGTCCAATCCGGAAGCGCCGTGTAATGCAGGTGATGCGGACCGGCCCAGATATAAAGGAAGGTAATCGACCAGAAGTGAACCACCGACAGGCGATATGAATAGACCGGTCGTTCGGCCTGTTTGGGGATGAAGTAATACATGATCCCCAAAAAACCAGCCGTCAGGAAAAAACCAACAGCATTATGGCCGTACCACCACTGGGTCATGGCGTCCTGAACACCGGACCAAAGGATGTAGCTTTTGGCGCCCGTAAACGATACTGGAACAGCAAGGTTGTTGATGATGTGCAACATCGCAATGGTCAGGATAAAGGCCATGAAAAACCAGTTGGCGACGTAAATGTGCTTTTCCTTACGGGTGAAGATCGTACCGGCGAAAACGACCAGATAGATCACCCAGACAACTGTCAGCCACAGGTCAATAAACCATTCCGGCTCGGCATATTCCTTGCTTTGCGAGAAGCCGAGCACGTAGCTCAAGGCAGCCATAACAATGAATATTTGGTATCCCCAAAAAATAACATGAGCCCACTTTTCGCCACCGAAAAGCGTAACCCGGCTGGTTCGCTGAACAACATACAGGGATGTCGCGAGCAGGATGTTTCCGCCAAAGGCGAAAATAACTGCTGATGTATGAACGGGACGTAGTCGCCCGAACGATGTCCACTCCAAATCCATGTTCAGGGCTGGAAAGGCAAGCTGAAAGGCGATAAGAACGCCGACGGTAAAGCCGACGACGCCCCAGAAAATTGTGGCAATGACAAATTTGCGAATGGCCTCGTCATTATAGACGGGGGCAGACACGGCAGATGTCATCGGACCGTTTTGGTCTATCATTGTTTGGCTCCGTTTAATTCTATTAATCTTTAGGGAACACTCTATCACGTGGGTGGCCGGGAGGGCTTCCTCAACATGCCATTAAATACAGGTTGGAAATGTACAAATGGCGACACGAGATTTCAACCTTTAAATTAGCCGTGCCTAATATTATTATGGTTGACGACGCTGAAGGTTATCTGAACACGGGCGAAAGCAAACATGGGTGAAAGCCAAGTCATGGATTTATTGGCGGCCGGCTTTTTTATATGCCGGGCCAGTGCCGTTGATAATTCCGCTACGCTGATGAGTCTGTTTCTGGCCGGCCTTGCCGGAAGCGGGGCCCATTGCATCGGCATGTGCGGCCCGATTGTCTTGTCGCAGGTGACGTCGCGCCTTGAGGGCATTCCGGCTTCCTCCATGGTCGAGATGAACCGCCTGAGCGGTGCGGCGCTGGTTCCTTATCATTTTGGCAGAATGACCACCTACGCCGCCTTGGGCGGGATTGCCGCCTCGCTCTCCGGAGGCATTATCGCTATCAGCGGCCTTCGCTTTCTCGCCGGAGTCCTGCTTGGCTTTGCGGGATTGTTCTTTCTTGGCTATGCGGGGCGCACCCTGGGGATTGCTATGCCCGGTTTCGGTGCCAGCAGCGGCAAAAGCAAGGCGGCGGCCATGCTTGGGGGCCATATTCGCCCCTTGTTTCGGAAACCCGTCGGCTGGAGAGGCTACTTGCTCGGCGTCGCCCTGGGCTTCCTCCCATGCGGCTTGCTGTATGGGGCGCTGGCCGCGGCGTCATCGACCGCCGATCCCATCGCCGGCGTTTTCGGCATGGTGGCGTTCGCCCTCGGAACGGTGCCCGCCCTTACCGTCGTCGGGATTAGCGGTCATATCGCGGCCGGGCGTTGGAACGCATGGATGGTTTGGGTAGCGCCGATCCTACTTTTGGTCAACGGCTTCTTCCTACTGATATTGGCAGGGGGAATGATGATATGAACCCGTTTCAATATAATATCCGCAGCTGGCTATTATCGGACTCATTTCCAACCCATGGTTTGGATCCTGAAAGGAGTCTCCAGAGACTTTTCGATATTTCCTGCCATTTCGTCTCTTTTCCGCCGTCTCTGCACAAAACAAATGCCGCCAAGGCCCCCGCAACCGCGAGGTTTGGGGCGATTCATGGTCTGGCTGTGGGTTCGTGTGAGAAAGAGTGGTGGTGGACGCAGCCTGGAGCGAACCCGTCTCTGTTCGAATTCCGTGATAAACAGGGAAAATACAGGGAAAGATAATCTTTGTTCAGGGAATGCTAACGTCCGTTTAGCAACGCATAACGGACTAACTTTATGGCTGTCATGGAAGTCTGCTTTTGACCCATAGCGGACGTTCTTACTGTCAAATACCGACTGTCCGCTATCGGCCATCAACGGAAGTTTTGACATGGCAAATCAATAGTAGGTGACGTCTCCGTCGTGACCACCGCTGGGAGGTGAATACACGTCGATAAAGATCACTGGTTTCTCGCCCAGTATCTCCCCGCCGTGAGACACACTGGAGGGTGCAAACCACATGTCGCCTGGGCCGACTTCACGAACTTCGTCACCCACGGTGAGACGCATGTGACCCTGAATTACGACACTCGTCTGCTCGTAGGGGTGGGAGTGAAGCGGATAACTGCTGCCGGGTTCGAACTTGACCCAGTGGAGCTCCTGGTGCGTGCCAGCAGCTAACATGGTGTGCCAAACCTGCATTTCGGGAAAGTACTCCGCTGCTGCTTCAGCTGCGGTCAAAGGAACAATATTGGACATGATCTACCTCTAGCGGCTTTAGGACGTAATCGTTTTGTCATTCAAAGCAAATCCTGCCAACAGATGAAGATAGGATCTTGCACTTTCTTGTATACGTCATTGTGCGATGATTCGCCTGGCTCGACATGCTTCTTGATATATGCGTATGCGGCGTCAACTTGAGTTTGGTTTCTAAAGGACATGATCACAAAATACTCGTGCTGGCGCTCGTTATCAGTATCCATTGGCGTGTCCGGCTGGCGGCGGCCGATGGCACCACTGTCTTCAACCAAATCAATGCTTTTCATGTAATCGACGAAATCAACATATGCGCTACGGAATGCGTCCATATCTTCGCCGAGTTTGAGATTAAAACACGAGAGCATGTGGAACATTGGTTGCATTACCTCTTCATTGGCTTTTTCTTGATGGATCCAAAGTTAATATAGGTGAGATTTTGCTGTTTGCCGATTATTACACGCCCATGTTTGGCGTAGGTATTGATGTCGGCTTGGGACCCATTGCGGACATTCTGGTGGACTGCCCTAAAATGGTCTTTCTGAATATTTAGGCAATTTAGCAGTCAAATGGAGAACAAGTTTCGCCTATCCGTATTCGGCGTCAGTGTAACAACCTTGTGGTAATTTCTTGAAAATACTGTTTCCGAAGAGAGACAGAAATCAAAAATCACTTAATGTGATAGACCTCAACGTCTTTAGCAAAAGAACACGGGCCCGGTAATCATCGCTAAACGGGAATGAACAGGGCGCTGTAACGTGTTGCCTTTGTGCGTGTTTCAAATACACTCAAGAATTCCTTGCAACGTATAACACGGGGAAGGGCAGGAAGTTCATGCAGCAAAATCCTCACGGATACGGGGCCTCACTTGAAAACAATCTGGAAGTTGCCATCGGCCGACAGGCCCGGGCCTTTCGCAAAAACCTGGGTATGACGGTTGTCGAAGTTTCCCGCTTGGCCAACTTATCGCCCGGGATGTTGTCTAAAATTGAACACGGGCAAACATCACCGTCCTTGTCGACGTTGCAAAATCTTGCCAAGGCCCTGAACGTTCCGGTTACCTCCTTGTTCCGACAATTCGAGGAAGAACGTGATGCCAGTTTCGTCAAGGCCGGGGAAGGAATCGAGATTGAACGTCGCGGCACTCGTGCGGGGCATCATTATCGCCTGCTTGGCCACACTGTCGGCGGCACGCTCAACGTCGAGCCGTATCTGATTACGTTGAGCAAGGAATCCGACGTCTTTCCGATTTTTCAACACGCCGGGGTCGAATTTGTCCATCTTCTGGAGGGTGCGCTTGATTACCGGCACGGTGATCAGATTTATTCAATGACACCCGGTGATTCACTTTTTTTCGATGCCGATGCCCCACACGGCCCGGAAAACCTTACAAAATTACCAATTAAGTTCCTGTCCATCATCAGCTATCCAAGTGGCGAAAGCACCGACTGAGCCTCTTATCCATTATTTTTGTGAATAAGGTGGAATTTTCCTCCCAAGAACATTATTTTCTTAGCATTGATTTCCTGATGGTTCTTCGCTAAACCGAAGACCACCAAAATTGAGGGCTGAAAGATGTGCGGTATTGCTGGCATTATGTATAAAAACGACCTGGGCAAATCACAGGTCGGCAAGGCCCTGATTTCAATGCTGGATGGTTGCCAGCATCGCGGCCCTGATTCCACCGGTTTTGCTCTTTATCATGGACACAAGGAAGATTTGTTGCGGCTGCGCTTCTTCGTTGAAGATGGCCCTGAGGGTGAAAAAACGCTGGAGCGTATCCGCGCCAAGCTGGGCGAATTTCAGGCAGAAGTGGTTGAAGAGGAGCGCATCGGCTCGACCGGTCGCTTCGAAGTCCATTTCAAGGGTAATCTGCAAAAGCTGTCCTACGCCCTGGAACACGTTGCCAAGGTTGTCTCGATTGGCGAAAGCCTGGATATCATCAAGGACATTGGCGGCGCCCATGATGTCGATGATGTTTATTCAGTTGAAAACTTTCAGGGCAGTCACGGCATTGGCCATGTCCGTCTGGCAACTGAATCCGACGTCGCCCCGGAAGCCTCGCACCCGTTCTGGGCCACAGGGTTCGCCGATGTTGCCATTGTTCACAATGGTCAGATCACCAATTACTGGAAAATGCGTCGGCGGCTCGAAAAACGACGTTTTGAATTCAACACGGACAATGACAGCGAACTGATCGCTGTTTATCTGGCCGACAAACTATCCCAAGGGTACAAACTGGCCGATGCGCTGAAGACATCGATTGACGACATGGACGGCACGTTTTCTTTTCTGGTTTCAACCAAAGGGGAAATCGGTTTCGCCAAGGACCATCTGGCGGCCAAGCCAATGGTCATGTTTGAGAGCAATGAGTTGATTGCAATCGCTTCGGAAGAAGTCTCACTTAATAAATTGTTTCCGGGCGAAGCATTAAGCACGTCGGAACCACCGCCGGGGACATACGGTACATGGCAACGATCGATTTAGCGGCGACTTCTGTCCGCCAAGCCAACGAACAAATACGAAATTTTGGAACCCAGGGTGAAGATGTAGAAGTCATCAACCCGGATGCCCGCCATCACATCGGGGTTGGGCTTGTCCATAACATCAAAGTCAAGATACGTGGATCGGCGGGTTATTTTTGCGCCGGGTTGACGGATGGTTGCCGCGTTGAAATTGATAATAATGTCGGCTGGGGACTGGCCGATAACATGCTGGGTGGTTGTGCCATCGTGCGTGGAAACGCCAGTGCCATCGCCGCCGTTGCCATGCGCGGCGGTGAAGTCGTCGTTCACGGCAATATCGGCTCACGTGCCGGTCAAGTGATGAAAGAAGGCACCTTACTGGCCGCCGGCAATGCAAATTTCATGGCCGGATACATGATGTACGGCGGGCGCATAATCATCCTGGGAAATTCCGGTGAAAAACTGGGCCAGGACATGACCGGTGGTGACATTTACGTCGGCGGCAAGATTGATTCCCTTGGCACTGACGCCCAACAGATCGATTTACCGGGTGAAGAAGAAGACTCGATCCGGGAATTTCTGGAGCACTACCAAATACCTTTTAAAGGCGGTTTTCAGAAGGTCGTTAATGCGGGTGAGAAACTGCGCTACGACAGGACCGAACCACGGGTTCGTAATGTTCCGTTTTTTGTTGCTTCAGGAAAATCCGATTACTGGAATGAAAAAGTACAGGAAGACATTCACGTAAAATCTGTCATTGGCCGCTACCGTATTCGTGGTTACGGGACGACGCGGGCGTTGCCGCACCTTTCCGACATCGCTTTTAAAAGAGATCTTTCGACCATCAAGGCCGACGCCGATGTCGTTAGAAAGGTTAATTTGGCGACCGAAGTCGGTGGTCGAAATGGCGGCAAACCTATTTCGCTAAGCATGCCGGTGATGATCGCCCCGATGAGCTACGGCGCGCTGTCAAAATCGACAAAACTTGCCCTCGCCATAGCCTCGAAAAAATCCGGCATATCGGAAAATACCGGCGAAGGCGGCATGATTGACAAACAACGCGAGGTTGCCGATCAACTGATCTACCAGTGCCTGTCGGGAAGACTGGGTTGGAATATTCACGACATGCAGCGCGCTGACGGCCTTGAGATTTATATCTCTCAAGGGGCCAAGCCTGGCTTGGGCGGCCAATTAATGGCCAAGAAGGTGACCAAAGAAATAGCAACTATTCGCGGCATCCCCGAAGGCATTGATTTGCGTTCGCCATCGCGTCATCCTGATGTTCTGGGGGCCGACGATCTGGTCATTAAAATTGAGGAATTCCGCGAGGCGACTGGCTACCGGGTACCGGTGTCAGTCAAGTTGGGAGCCGGTCGCGTTCGCGACGACATTAAGATCGCCTGGAAGGACGGTTTTGATTTTGTCGAACTGGACGGCTTGCAGGGCTCAACCGGTGCTGCCGGAAATGAAGTCCTGGAATACGTTGGCATTCCTACTCTTTCAGCCATTCAGGAAACCATGGATTCACTGGACGAGGTCGGTGGTCGCGAGGATATGCCGATAGTCCTTATGGGTGGCGTCAAAGATGGCGTCGATGCGGCCAAGGCGATTGCTTTGGGTGCTCATGCTGTTGCGGTTGGAACGGCGGCCATAATCGCGGGCGGCTGTATTGCCTGCCTGCAATGTCATGTCGGTCAATGTGTGGTTGGTATTGCCACACAGGACCCGGAACACGAAAAACGCTACGATACCGATGCTGAGGCTGAGCACATTCACAAGTTCCTGGAATCAGTGCGCTGGCAAATAGCGGCTATCGCTGATGCCCATGGCTACAAGGAGATTCACCAGTTAGGCCGTGATGATCTGGTTGCCCTAACACCGGAAGCGGCTGAAATCACCCGCCTTCCTTACGCCCCTGAATATCGCCAAAACGACAAAAACATGCGTAAGGATGCGCTCTAGATGGATAACGTATACAACCTTGATCGCATTAATCCGCCATGCGCGCCAGCTGGTTCCGAAGACGATACCGGTGACCCTCATTTTGTACCCGCGCCCTGCCAGGTAGCCTGTCCGGTCGGCACCGATGCGCCGTCCTACATCGCCCATATCTGGGACGGCAAAATAGAACAGGCTTTTGAAGCCATCACAGCGACAAATCCTTTCAGTTCTATCTGCGGGCGTGTCTGCGACGCACCTTGTGAACCGGCATGCCGTCGTGCCGACAGCGACGGGCCGATCGCCATCCGAAACCTGAAGCGATACGTTATGGAAAAACTGGGCCGCGATCACCATTTGCCACCGCTCAAGGTCTCTCGCAGTGAGAGTATCGCCATCGTCGGAGGCGGTCCGGCAGGATTAACGGCGGCTCAGGATTTGGCCGAGGCAGGGTTCGCGGTTCATATTTATGAAATGACCGACCGTTTGGGCGGCATGATGGTCTGGGGTATACCCGCCTTCCGGCTGCCGCCCGGCACCGTAGAGGAGGATCTGGAGCGCATGCTCAAGCGCTGTCCGGGGATCGAAGTTCATTTGAAAACCGGGCTGGGTGAAGGCGGCGTGACGCTGGACGAATTAAAAGACAAACACGATGCCGTGTTGCTGACGATTGGTGCCTGGTGGGGCAAGTCCATGGACATACCGGGTGCCGAAAACGAGCGGGTTATTGATGGCGTGGAATTCTTACGTCGCATCAATAGTGGTGAGCGACCTGAACTGCCGGATACTGTATTAGTGATCGGCGGTGGGGACGTTGCCATGGATGCCTGCCGCGCCGCCAAGCGCCTGAACGGTGGTAAGACCGTCAAGGTTCTTTACCGGCGTGGGCCGGATGAAATTCCCGCCCGCAAGGAAGAACTTGAAGACGCCATCAGGGAAGGTGTCGAAATTATCTACAACCGGCAACCGGTTGGTGTCGTTGAAGCTGAAGACGGTTTCGCCCTGAGCTGTGTCGAAACCAGTCTTGGCGCGCCCGATGAAGATGGTCGCAGACGTCCTGAAAACATCGCCGGAAGTGAAAGCGATTTTGCTTGCGGTCTTGTTGTCCTTGCCATCGGCCAATCTGCAGAAAGCGTGGAGCTGGACCGATTAGGCCTGATGAACAAGGACCGTATAAATACCGATTGGCAGACCATGACCACCGATGATCCTCGGGTATTCGCCGCCGGTGATGGCGCTTTTGGTGGTTCGACCATTGTCATGGCCATGCAGCATGGCCACCGGGCGGCCTATTACATACGCGCGTTTCTGGATGGTATTTCTGATCCGATGCCCTACCACACACCGTTCAAGACACGGCGGGTGGCGGTTTCGCAGGATCCCAATTGGGAAGTCTTCCCACGAATTGAACAACCTTTTCACGGCCTTGGCGACAAACCGGCGGCATTTCCGGAAATTATGTCCACTTACACCGACGAGGAGGCCCTTAAAGAAGCCGCTCGATGTTATCGCTGTGATGCCGAAACCGGGTCATCCGATTACACGGTTAAATCCCGCGAAGATATTTTCGTCATGGCCCGCACCGAACCCGATGATGCGGTCACGCAACGGGCGATCCTTGAAAAAAGGCTTGCACTGAGAGACGATCCTTTTGGTAAGGATGTGCCAGCTTCATTTGATGATTTGGTGTTTCTGCCAGCAAACCTGTCACGGCTTGTGATTGATCCGTACCGCGACCCCTGCAACGTCTCGACACTTTTATGCGAAACCCTGAACATCGATTCCCCGTTCATTGTCAGCGGCTTTGATGACGCCCCTGATGAGGTCAAGGCGGCCCTTGCTGAAGGATTGCGACAAGGGGGGTCAGCCTATGTGGGGCAGGTTGCGTTGGCCGATGACGTCCCCTGGCTACAGTTGATCGCCGAAGGCGACAAAGCCGATGATCGCGCCGCCGTTCAAATCCATTGCCCTGACGCGGGCAAAGTGACGCGCGTGCGCAAGGCGACCGGCGTTCCTCAAGGGTTAGCGGTGGGCCTAGCCGATCTGGAAACGGCCATTGAGTACGCACTTGAAAACGAATTTGATCTGCTGATGCTTCTTGGCAATGGCCCCATCACCTCGCAATGGCCTGAACTGGCTGGCGGGCCTGATTTAAAGGTCATTCGCGACACACTTGCCACCCTGCGCCGAATGAACCGGGAGGAAGATATCAAAATCGCCTTTTTTGGCGGCATTCGCACCGGCACGGATGGTGCAAAATTGATCAGCCTGGGAGCCAACGTGATGATTGTTGGCCTCGCCATGGCTTTCGCCATGGGGGGCAATCTGGAAGATGGCAGCATCGTCTTCCATTCCAATTACACACCAGAAGACAGGACAGAGGCCGCCACCCTGTTCCTGAAAGCGCTTTCCGGAGAGGCCGCTATTATGGCGCGCTGTACCGGGAAGACCGACGTTCACAACCTGGAGCCGGAAGATTTGCGATCCATCACCTTGCAGACATCAAAATCCACAGGCATTCCGCTTGCCGGTGCCCGGCCAAAAGCGGTGAGCGAATAGGACTTTGGATCTGTTCGGTAACGGGAGAATCCGGTGTCCAGTAAGAACGACAAAGTGTATAAAAAACGACGTCAAATAATTCAGTTTAGGGGAGGTTATAATGGCTAAAAATCTGGCCGAAATTGCAAAAAAACGGAAGATCAAATATTTCCTGATAAGTTTTGTCGATCTTTTCGGGGTGCTTCGGGCCAAACTGGTGCCGGCCCGTGCTATCGCCGGCATGCAAAAGGATGGTGCTGGCTTCGCCGGCTTTGCAGCCTGGCTCGACATGACCCCGGCGCATCCGGACATGTTTGCCATTCCTGATCCTGACAGCCTGATCCAACTTCCCTGGAAACCCGAGGTTGCCTGGTTGGCCAGTGACCTGTGGATGGACGGTAAGCCGGTTGCGGCCTCACCCCGCGTCATGCTGAAAAATCAATTAGCGAAAGCCAGCAAGAAGGGCTATCGCATGAAGGCTGGCGTCGAGTGCGAGTATTTCCTGACCAACCCGGACGGTTCCGCCATTTCCGATGGTTTGGATACTCAGGAAAAACCCTGTTACGACCAAAGCGCCTTAATGCGGCGTTATGACGTGGTTTCCGAAATTTGCGACTGCATGTTGAAACTCGGCTGGAATCCTTATCAAAACGATCATGAAGACGGCAACGGTCAGTTCGAAATGAACTGGGACTATGACGATGCCCTGAAGACAGCCGACAAGCACACCTTCTTCAAATACATGACACGGACAATTGCCGAAAATCATGGTTTTCGTGCGACTTTCATGCCCAAACCGTTCACCAACCTGACCGGCAACGGCTGTCACTCTCACGTTTCGGTTTGGGACAAAGCGGGCAAGAAAAACCTGTTTCTGGACAACAAGGATGAAAACGGCCTGTCAAAGGTGTCCTATAATTTTCTCGGTGGCATCCTTCACAGTGCCACGGCCTTGTGTGCGGTCTTCAATCCGACGGTCAACAGCTACAAGCGTATCAATGCGCCACGCACCATGTCGGGCGCGACTTGGGCACCGAACACCGTAACGTGGACCGGCAATAACCGAACTCACATGATCCGGGTGCCTGAGGCCGGGCGCTTCGAGTTGCGCCTGATGGACGGGGCCACCAACCCCTATTTGGCGCAGGCCTTTATCCTTGCGGCGGGGCTTGACGGTATTGCCAACAAGCGCGATCACGGCAAACGCAGCGATCACAATATGTATGCCGAAGGTTATAAGGTGAAGGATGCCCAAAAACTGCCTCTGAACCTGCTGGATGCGCTACGCCTGACGGAAAAGAGCAAAGTCCTGAAGGACGCATTTGGCGCCGATGTCATTGACAGTTATGTCAAACTGAAGATGGACGAATGGTTAAGTTACTGCAGTTATTTGACTGCCTGGGAACGTCAATACACACTCGATTGTTAGGCTTGGAAACTAAATCGTCATGATCCGTTTTTCCGCATGGAACGTTTTCCTTAATGGCCCTACCGGCCAGCGGAGAAGAGACCATCAATGGGGCTAATAGATCATTACTACGCATCGAGCCCCTGATATTCTGGATAGTCGGCCGTGAGGCTCTGGCTTTGTCGCCAGACGAAGGGGCCGTGCTGGATATTTCCCATTCCAGAACCCATATCCGGATTTCCGGTCCCCAGCTCGCGGATTTGTCTTATCTCTGTGGGAAGTACTGTTGGAGGGGGGCGGTTACAGGATCCTAACCGGAAGTTCGTGAAGCTTTCCAGATGACCTACTAGCAAATTGAAAACCTGTCACTTTCAATTTGGCTTTAATTTCTACTGTATGACATAGATCAACGAAACGGTTCATAAAGGTCCATAGGCTTCTGTCACAATTATAAGAGGGGAAAACCCCCTATTTTTGGCACCTTTTAATATCTGACAGAGGAAAAAATCATGCTCACAGTTCGATTGCTGATTTCGGGATTAATTATTATGGCTTTTGGAATCGTGACGATGCCAATTGCAAAATCAGATGAATTGACGATCAACACCTCCAATCTTACGGACATCCTTGACGGTGGTATGTTGTACGATAACTGGATCTCCGTTCTGGAGGCTGATAAGCCGGGCGCAACACACGCCTTGTGGCCAGCTTCCAACACCAAGAAAAAAGGCGGCACCACATGGCGCTGCAAGTCTTGTCACGGATGGGACTTCATGGGCAAGGACGGCGCCTATGCCAGCGGTTCCTACAAAACGGGAATTAAAGGCATCCGCGCCTCGGCTGGCAAAGCCCCGGCGGAAGTGGCGAAAATGCTCCGCGGTCCGAAACATGGGTACACAGCGGCTATGATACCCGACGCTGCTCTCAATAAAGTCGCCCTTTTCGTCGCCAAAGGGCAATACAGTCTTGATGTATATATCGACCGTGCTAGTAAAAAAGCCAAGGGTAACGTTGCAATAGGCAAGGTCTTTTACGACACCAGTTGCAACCGCTGCCATGGCGACGATGGCAGAGAAATGAACTTTAAGACTCCAGACAAACCCGAATATTTAGGCACCCTTTCCAACGGGAATCCGTGGGAAACCATCAATAAAATAAGGCACGGTCAACCGGACTCGCAAATGCCGGCACTTGGCGCTTTGGGTCTTCAGACCATGGCCGACATTTTGGCCTATCTTCAAACCTTGCCGCTTAAATAGCCGTTCCGTTCTCACATTAGCTTAAACTAGGTATCCGGTCCCTTCGGGGGCCGGTTAGGGAGCGTGATCTATGTCAATGCAAGTGGCAGAAAGAAATGGTTGTTAGGGCGCGCCATAGGCATACCCTTCTCGGCAAGGTGAGCAGGAAAGCTAGTTAATGAAAACCATCAACATTATAGGCAAAGCAGCCTGCCTAACCGGTAGAATGGCTCAAGGCACGGAATGGTCGGTCCTGACGCGGGAAGAAATTGAAATCTTCAATGAGAATGTTATTTGCAGAATCTATGACGCGGGCGAAACCATTTTCTACGAGAGGGATGACTGCAAAGGCCTCTATCTCGTTGAAGATGGGCTGGTCGGGGTCAGGAAAATCGATATAGAGGGGGGGCAGGTTCTCATCCGACTGGCCAATCCTGGAGACACCCTTGGCTATCGCCCTTTGCTGGCCGGAGAGAAACACCGGGCGGGGGCGGATGTCATTCAGCGGGCAAGGATATGTTTCCTGCCGAAAACGATCACGAATCGCTTATTCATCAGCAACCCGGAACTGGGTGCCGGATTCCTTCAACGTACCGCGCAAGCGCTTGGCGCAGCTGATGAGCGATTTTTTGAAACCGTCACCCTGCCAGCCCGGGTTCGCTTCATTCACTTGCTAATGTTAATGAGAAAGAACTACGGCTCAATCATCGAAGACGGGAGTCTTTCTTTGGAACTGCCATTAACGCGCCGGGACATAGCTTCAATGCTGGGAATAAAGGCTGAGTCATTATCGCGTGTTGTCCGTGATATTGAGTCTGAAGGCCTCGCCCATTTTTCCGGCAAACGGATAAAAGTTGCTAATCCAAATTTGCTTCTTGAGGAATTGGATGCCGGTCTTTGCTTGTTGTAGCGTCTGAATCGGACAACGCAATTTCCACCACGCTCTCTAACAATTATTCAATGCCTGCATAGCACCGGAAAACTGCCATTATCTATGAATGACTGATTTTATATTCCAATTTTAATAATCAGGACGAGGATCAGTTTACCTGAATTTTTTTATATTAGAGATTATATAAAATGAAAAAGGGTACGAGAATTATTACTAATATCCACACAAAGGCCAGCCATTTCTCCTTCCAAAAAAGCCATATTTGGGAAATGTCGTATCGTGGCCCCGAATCGGAATCAACATGTTTCATCCGCTCCATCCCTTGTTTAAATTTAGTGACCTAATACTTCTGTAATGTCGAAATTTCCATTTACGTCACAACGCCTGATAACGAATAGGTGAATTTTTTGGATATCCGCCCCTGCCTATGCCAAGCTCATTGCTTGTTTAATTGATTTTTGTAGTCAATAACCGGTAAAATTAGCAGAGACCAAACCGCCAACAATTGATCTATGTTATGATCCTTTTCATTTTGCTGTCGGCGGCTTGCCAACCACTGTTTTCCTATCGACGTCACAATGTCCGCTTCGGGTCAAAAGCAGCCCTAATTATCAGGCATTGTCACATTAACTGGCTGCGATCACAGAGAATCACCACCACCAATTTTCATGTAGCGGCACTCGCGCTTTTCCATACATCTATAGCCTCTGCCCGAAATTGCTTGAAAGTGGTTCTATTGAGAAGATGGCGTTGGACGTAGAAGGTGTTGTATGTGGCGGATTGAATATTGAGAAATTTCTGAAACCACCGCCGAACCGTTTTGCATGAAATATCCAGCCCACGTTCAGCAGGTAAATCCTCAATATCTCGATAACTCAAAGTGAATCGAGCATATAGGCAAATGGCATGACGGATGGCAGTGGGTGGGAAACGGTGACGCTTGAAGGAAATGTTCTGCATCCCAATATGCTACTTTGGTGCAGCACTCAGACGCCAGCCAGTTAAAGTGACAATGCCATTTTAGATGACGTGCCGTATTGTTACATCAGCTAAAATGGGCGCGAATGTTATCGGGGACGGTTTGGGCACGGAAACCACTTGGATGATTATCGTCTGGAACCACCCAGGCTCGGACTTCATGGCCCAAAACGGCTTCAACATCTCCATTGTAAATTTTGTGGCTGACTTTGAACGAGGTATTTCCCCATCTTTCGATACCGCTTTCAACAGTGATGACATCACGGAACCTGGACGGATGCACAAATTTTGAATGAGCGTCGAGTATTGGAATGCCGAGTATACCGCAATCGTCAAACATATGGGACCAATCCAATCCTACAGAAGCAAAAAGTTCTGACGTTCCATTGTCAAACCAGCGGAAAAAATTAGGGTAATAAACAATTTCGCCGGGATCGCAATCGCCAAATTGAACGGTCATTTTAAAGCGGTTTGTTTTCATGTTTTACTCGATCCAATTGTTTTCCACTGAAATATCATCGAGGTTTTTCCTGAGTAGCGTTCATTGAGTTTCAGATGCTGCGGCTTTTCGGGACTGCCTCAGATCATCCAGCCAGTCGGGATCCATTTCCGGTACCGAGGAAAGCAAAAGTTCTGTGTAGGAGGCATGGGGCGGCGAGAGAATATCAGCCTTAGGACCTTGTTCGACGACGGAACCCTGATACATCACCACGATTTCATCGGCAATCGACTTCACCGTCGCCAGATCGTGTGTAATGAACAGGTATGAAACACCTAGTTCCTGTTGAAGGTTGAGCAATAAATCCAGAATTTCTTCTGCGACCAGTTGGTCGAGTGCCGAGGTAACTTCATCGCAAATAATAATTTCCGGTTCAGCGGCCAACGCCCGGGCGATACAAACACGTTGCTTTTCACCGCCCGAAAGTTGCGCCGGGTAGCGCTCGGCATAATCTTCTGGAAGTTCAATATGACGTATTAATTCGAGAACCTTTTCGTCACGCTGCTTGCCTTTCATTCCAAGATAGAACTCCAGCGGACGACCAATAATATCCTTGATTTTATGACGTGGGTTCATGGCCACATCGGCCATCTGATAAATCATCTGAACTGATTTCAGATCCTTCTTGGGACGGGATTTTAGATCAGGCGTCAAGGCGCGACCATGGAATTTCACAGAACCCTGAGACGGCGGCAGCAAGCCGGTAATAACACGCGCCAGGGTACTCTTTCCGCTGCCGGATTCACCGACGACAGCCACCGTTTTACCTTTTTTTATCGTTATGTTTATGTCTTCCAGGATATTGAACATCAACCCCGGATACGTCGCCGTGATATTGTCAATGTGAAGTTGGAGATCCTGATCATCGTAGTCGGGTAACGCATCGCGGACGGCTCGAACATTGAGTAGCTTCCTTGTGTATTCTTCTTTTGGGTTGGCCAACATTTCCCGGGCATTTCCAAATTCGACAATATTTCCGTAGCGCAAGACCATGATCTGGTCCGCCATTTGCGCGACAACCGCCAGGTCATGGGTGATGTAAATGGCAGCGACATTGCGTGCCTTTACGGCCTCCTTGATGGCACCCAGAACCTCGATTTGTGTAGTCACATCCAGTGCCGTTGTCGGTTCATCAAAAATAACCAGATCCGGATCTGAACCCAGGGCCATAGCCGTCATGGCACGCTGCAATTGCCCGCCCGATACCTGGTGTGGGTAACGATCAAGAATGGTTTCCGGATCAGGTAAATCGAGTTGACGGAACAGATCGATACAGCGCTCACGCGCTTCGGTCAAATTGGATTTTCCGTGCTGTACCAGTGATTCGGCGAACTGTTCGAACAAGGTGTGGGCAGGGTTAAACGAGGCAGCCGCACTTTGGGCAACATAGGTCACCTTGTTGCCGCGAATATTGCGCAGATCTGCTTCGGATGCCCCTACCAATTCATCCCCATCAAGCTTGATCGACCCTGATACGACACGGCAGCCGGGTTTGGTGTATCCTAGCGCGGTCAGGCCGAAGGTTGATTTGCCGGCCCCGGATTCGCCAATAAAGCCGATAATTTCACCACGCTCCAGGGACATCGACAGGCCGTGAACAATAGGTGTCCATTTGTCATCGACGTCCGCTTCGATCACCAGGTCCTTAATTTCGAGCAGTTTTTCAGCCATGGAAAATAACCTCTATTGATCGTCGCGCAGACCGCTTGCCTTATGCACCCAGCGATCGACCAGAAAGTTGATACCAACCGTCAGGGCCGCTATACAGGCGGCCGGCATCAGCGGATGGTAATATCCCCAGGCTATGCCGTCGGCGTTGCCGCGCACCATTGCGCCCCAGTCCGCCAGGGGTGGTTGCAGGCCGAGGCCAAGGAAACTCAAACTGGCGATTAGCAGGAAGACAAAGCAGAAGCGTACACCGAATTCAGCAGCAAGTGGTGTCATCGAATTGGGCAAAATTTCCTTGCTCATGATCCACCACATACCTTCGCCACGAAGCCTAGCCGCTTCGACATAGTCCATGACTTCAATATCCATGGCCACGGCTCGCGCAATTCGGAATACAGGCATGGAATAAATAATGCCAATGACCAACACCAGTGTAGGGGTGGCTGTTCCAACAGCTGACAGGACGATCAAGGAGGCAATCAGGGTGGGAATTGAAATAATAATATCGACGATGCGGCTTAAAACCTGATCAACGGCACCGCCCATCGTGGCGGCGATAAAACCGAACAAAGCGCCCGTCGTAAAGGAAACCGTTGTCGAAACCATCGCCAGCGTCATTGTGTTGCGCGCACCGTAAATCAGGCGGGTCAGGATATCGCGGCCAATCTGATCGGTGCCGAGAATGAACGTTCCTCCAATCGGTTCCCAGACATCGCCGACAAGCTCACTTTCACCGTACGGCGCCAGCCACGGGGCGAAAATTGCACAAAACGAGAAGAACAAAACGATAAACAGGCCAACGCGGGCGCTTGCGTTAAGGGCATTCCAAATGTTGATGATAAACATGCCGGATTACCGCCTGTGCCGCATGCGCGGGTTGGCCAACATCGACAAAACATCGGCCAGCAAAAATAAAAGAACATATACGGTGGCAAATACCATCGCCGTCCCCTGGATAACGGGTAAATCCCGGTTTAACACAGCATCGACGATGAGCGCCCCCAAGCCGGGATAGACAAAAACCACTTCGATCACAACGACACCGACGATCATGTAGGCGAGGTTCAGCACCACCACCTGAATAATCGGTGACCAAGCGTTTGGCAGGGCGTGCTTGACGATAATCCGACTGGGCTTCAACCCCTTGAGTTTGGCCATTTCAATGTACGGACTGGCCATCAGGCTAACAATTGAAGCCCTTGTCATACGCATCATATGCGCGACAGTCACCAGCATGAGCGTGATGACAGGCAATGCAGACGCCTCAAGCCGAGCCCAGAATCCCATGGAATTGTCGATATTTGAAATCGCCGGGAACCAGCCCAAATTGACGGCAAAAACCGCCATTAGAATGTAGCCGACAAAAAATTCAGGCGACGAAATGGTCGTCAGAGTACTTGTGGAAATCAGGTGGTCGATAAAGCTGTTGCGGTACAGGGCGGCAATAACGCCCAGCAGAATCCCGATAGGAACGGCAAATATAGCCGTCGTGCCCGCTAGGTAGAGGGTATTGCCAAGTCGTGGGATCAGTTGTTCCAAAACATCGCGCCTGCTGGCCAGTGAAAAGCCGAAATCACCCTGCACGATGTTGAAAAGCCATTCCACATAACGAAGGTGCATGGGGCGATCAAGACCAAGTTCCGTACGACAAGCCTGGACCGTTGCCGGTTCAGCCGCCTGACCAAGAACGGCCTGGCAAACGTCTCCGGACAATCCTTCAATTCCAAGCGTGATCAGGACGGAAACCCCGAACAGGATGAAGACGCCCGCTGCGAGGCGTTTAAGAACCATGGCCAATAGAAAATTGTTCATATTGAATGGACCGACACGCCAAATATTACAAAAAAGGGTGATCAGGTTTTTTTGACCTGACCACCCTATCTTTTAATTACAACAAGTTCAAATTCGGACTGGTTTTACTTAAACCACCAACGCGCTGCGCTGCGTCCTCCATCCAACTCGTAATTTCCGGCCAGCTTGCTAGGCATGCCTAACTTATCAGACGCTGCATCGACATTATTGGCGAAGCACGGAATGACGGCGCCACCCTCGTCGCGACAAATGCTTTGCATTTCCTGATAGATTTCGCTGCGTTTGGCCTCGTTTAACTCGGCTCGGCCGGCAACCAGCAATTTCTCGAACTTGGCATTGTCCCAGAAGGTTTCGGTCCAGTTGCCACCGGCGGCATAGCCAATGGTGAACATCCAGTCAGCGGTCGGGCGACCACTCCAATAACTGGAGCTCCACGGAACTTTCATCCAGGTGTTGGACCAGTATCCGTCCGGCGACGCACGCTTAACGGTCAGATTGATGCCGGCCGCTTTCAGGGACTCGGCGTAAAGTTGGGTCGCATCAACGGCTCCTGCGAAGGCTGCGTCAGACGCAGACATTTCCACATCCAGGCCACTCATGCCGGCTTGCTTCAAGTGCCACTTGGCTTTTTCGGGGTCATATTTGCGTTGCGGAAGATTTCCGGCATGGTAGTTCTGCGAGGTGCTGATCGGATGATCGTTACCCAGAGAGCCATAGCCGCGCAACACGGTTTTGACAAACGTTTCACGGTCAATACCAAGTTTCAGGGCCATACGCACATCGTTGTTATCGAACGGAGCTGAGCGTACATCCATGGGATACGTGTAGTGCTTGGTGCCTGCTGCCTGCATAACATTTACGCCGGGTTTCTTGCCGAGCAGGGGAGCCGTTTTCAGATCACAACGGGCGATGGCATCAACCTGTCCCGTCGCCATCGCATTCATGCGTGAGGCCGCGTCGTTAATCGCGGTCATCCTGACCTCGTCAAAATTACCTTCATCGGGCTTAAAGTAACTCTTGTTACGCATCAGGTGAGCACGCACACCGGGCTCAAATTCCTTGATGCTGTAAGGGCCGGTACCGTCGCCGGCAAGCCAATCGACTTTTCCGTCTTTAGCTGCGCCGATCGTAATGTGGTAGTCGCTGAGCAGGAAGGGGAAGTCGGCATTGCCACTTTCCAGTTCAAATATCAGTGTGTCTGGGCCGTCCTTCTTAATATTGCCCATGGATTCGGCAACTGATTTAGCCGCTGACTTTGCTTCTTCACCCCGGTGATGGGCGATTGACGCCATGATGTCGTCTGCGTCCAGGGTTTTGCCGCTGTGGAATGTAACGCCCTTGCGCACCTTGACCACCCAGGTCTTGGCGTCCGATGAAGGTTCAAGGCTTGAGGCCAGTTCTGGAATGGCCTGACCGTTGGCATCCACTTCAACGACGCAGTTACGAACGGTACCCTGAGCCATATTGATCATAAAGACGTCACTGTTGGTGCCGGTGTCCATATTATCGCCGGTGTTGGCGGAACCCAGCCCGACCCGATAAACACCGCCTTTTTTGGGCGTCGCCGCCAAAGCATTCGAGGCTGATGTTATAATTGATCCCGCAGCGGTAAGTGAAACACCCCCTGCCACAAGCCAATTTGTGACCTGGCGGCGAGTGACGCCACGGCGCAACCCGGTCGAAATGATATCCCGGTCTGCCGCAGACAAGCTGTTATATGTTGGTTGATTCCTGTCGTCCTTTTTCATGAAAGTATCTCCCTGTTTTTTTGAGCCTGAGGCTCATTTTTTCAACAACAAAGGAACATTTATTGTCCCCATATTGACAATGATGACATTTTTAAATCGTTGTTAGCTACTCGTAACCTGAGCCTTTTTTTAGGCTTTTTTAAGGCACGTCCCCCCAATGGATTATTACGAACAGTTTCCAGAATTAGTAAATAATGGGGAGACAAAGTCCGTAAACCGATAAAAAACTGGCATAGCGTAACATTTTCATCACACGAAAGGGAATTTTTATCACTTTTGTTCAATTTGCCATCGCCGCCAGAAAAGGCCAGAAATTGGGCAAATTATTTCCCGTTTTTCCTCATTTAATCGTACACTTTCTTCTGATCAAACTTTTTTCCCGGAGCCTGAATTAATGGATGAACTTGCTTTTCTTGACGCCACGGCGCAATCCGATCTGGTGCGCCGCCGGGAGGTTACAGCGGGCGAACTGGTAGATGGGGCAATCAGCCGGATCGAGCGCCTTAATCCACAATTGAATGCGGTTATTTTCCCCCTGTTCGAGCAAGCCCGGGCCGCTGCCAGGACGGTCCCAGAGGATGCGCCATTTGCGGGCGTTCCGTTCCTGCTTAAGGATTTGGTCGCCGAACTTGCAGGTGTGCCACTATCCGATGGCTCCGCCTTTCTGGCAAATCATAATATCCCGACTGAGGATAGTGAACTTGTGCGCCGTTTCAAAAAGGCGGGCTTTATCATTCTTGCCAAAACTAATTCGTCG
The DNA here is from genome assembly GCA_018662005.1 of Rhodospirillaceae bacterium. Lineage (NCBI taxonomy): Bacteria > Pseudomonadati > Pseudomonadota > Alphaproteobacteria > Rhodospirillales > Rhodospirillaceae > Rhodospirillaceae bacterium. Next base: position 223,982 of record JABJHA010000002.1, read on the forward strand.
GAATTCGGACTTATGCCGACGACCGAACCCGAACACTTCGGTCCGACACGAAATCCATGGGATACAAACCGCGGCACGGGCGGGTCAAGCGGCGGCTCGGCGGCCGCCGTGGCATCGGGCATGGTCTCTGTAGCGCACGCCAATGATGGCGGTGGATCGATCAGAATTCCGGCGTCCTGCTGCGGTCTGGTCGGCCTGAAACCGACACGAGGCAGGAACTCCTTAGCGCCGTCCTATGGCGACATTGCCAGTGGCATCATTCACGAACACGTTGTCAGCCGTTCGCTCAGGGACAGCGCCGCCATTCTGGATGCCACATCGGGCCCCATGCCCGGCGATCCCTACATCCCCCCCACCCCGGAACGTCCCTACGCTCAGGAAGTCGGGCGGGAACCGGGACGGCTGCGCATAGGTTTTGGAACAATGCCACTGACCGGCGCACCGGCTCATGCGGACTGTATCACCGGGGCGAAGGCCGCAGCCCGCCTATGCGAGCAGTTGGGGCACGACGTGGATGACGCGTCGCCGAGTGTTGATGGTGGTATGTTGTTCAAGTCGTTTGGGGCTTTAATGACGGGCTATCTGCGCTGGGTCATTGATGATTCTGCTCGCCGCACCGCCCGCACCCCGACAGAAGATGATTTTGAACAGGTGACCTGGAAAATGTACCAGAACGGCAAACGCCAGAGCGGTGGAGATTACCTTCTTGCTTTGCAGGATTTACAACGGGTGAGCCGCGATTTCGGTGAATTCTTTAACGATCACGATGTCTGGCTGACACCGACTCTGGCGCAACCGCCGGTGCCGATCGGTTACTTCGATTACTCGCCGGAAACCCGCGATCAGCATCTAGCTCACCTGGGCGATTTCACCGGCTTCACCCTGATCGCCAACGCCACCGGGCAACCGGCAATTTCCCTACCGCTGCACTGGACAGATGACGGCCTTCCCGTCGGTATTCAATTGACCGGTCGCACCGGCGACGAGGCCCTGTTGATTCGCCTTGCAGCCCAATTGGAACAGGCACAACCCTGGTCTGACCGTCGACCGCCGATTAGCGCCTGAGCCGCCATGACCCGATGGATTGATGCTGACCAAGTCGCCGCTCTGCTGAAACCGGGCATGACAGTCTTCATCGCCGGTGCGACCGCGGAGCCAAGAGAAATTATCGCCGCTCTATCGCGCCACGGTGAAGCCTGCGCCGGAGTCCGCTTCGTCTCGGTTTGCGTTCCCGGCATGAATGGCGGCAATTTTACGGAACTTCATGATGATGCTCAGGCGACGGCGTTCTTCGCAACACCGGAAAATCGGGAAGGAGTGGCTAACGGGCGGATCGATTTTGTGCCAATGAACTACCGCGCCATCTTCGATTATCTTGCGCAAGATGTGGATATTGATACCGCAATCCTGCAACTGCCGCCCCTTGGGGATGGAGATACTTTTAGCCTGGGGATTAGCGCCGACTTTTCGCCCACGGTGATCCAAAAAGCGGGAATGGTGATCGGTGAGATCAATGAACGCCAACCGTCGCCTGCCGATACCCAGAGATTTCCCGTATCCGGGCTTCACTATGCGGTCGCATGCGAACGGCCCGTTCCCACTTTTCCGCCTGCCCAACTGGATGACACGGCGCGCGTTATCGGCGGGCATGTGGCTGACCTGGTCGAAGACGGGTCTTGTATTCAAATCGGTATTGGATCAATCCCCGAAGCGGTCCTTTCGGCCCTTCACGATAATAACGATTTGGGTTTGCATTCAGGCCTGATCGCCGGTGGTGTCATGAACCTGGTCAAAAACGGCAATATGACGGGACACAAAAAATCCATTGATACGGGCACACACGTTACCGGCGTGGCGCTTGGCGATGATGAACTGATCGACTGGGCGGGCAGCACACCTGAAATTTCCTTCCGCCCGGTCAGCTATACCCACGACCCAGGTGTGATCCGCCAGATCGACAATTTCGTTTCCATCAATTCAGCCCTGGAAATTGACCTTTTCGGCCAGATCAATGCGGAAATGATTTCAGCTCGGCAAATCAGCGGTCCCGGTGGCGCGGTTGATATGATGCGCGGCGCCGCGCTGTCACGGGGCGGACGGTCCATTGTCGCCTTGAATGCGACCGCAGGGGGCGGCCGATTTTCCCGTATTGTCGCAGCCTTGCCCCCTGGTAACGCGGCGACGGCGCTGCGCACGGACGTGGATTATGTTGTCACAGAATACGGGGCCCGAAGAATTCGCCATTTGTCGGTTCGGGATCGCGCCGAAGCCCTGATCGAAATCGCCGCCCCTGAATTCCGCGATCAGCTACGAGAGGACTTTCGGGCTCAACACATCAGGTGAAATGTCATCTGTAAATCAAAGAAGGGTCGGTTATGAAAAGGCCAGCAAAGCAAACAGCCATCCAGTGGGTCGATGATCGCTCTGGCGACTTATCGGACTGGAACCAGACTATCTGGCATTACGGCGAAACGGCATGGCGCGAATACAAATCGGCCGCCTGGTACGTGCAGCGTTTGCGGACCGAAGGTTTCGAAGTGGAAGAAGCGAGCGGCGGCATGCCGACAGCTTTTGCCGCCACCTGGACCAACGGCGACGGCCCGACAGTGATGGCCTACGCCGAATACGACGGCCTACCCGGAAATTGCCAAAAGGCAACAACTCATCGGGCCCCCCGCAAAGGGCTTAGCCCCCACGCAGGCGGACATACGGATCCTCATTCGGCCCTCGGCATGGGTGGATTAGGCGGCATACTTGCAGCCAAGGCGGCGATGCAGGAACTGGGCCTCGGCGGCACTCTAAAATTTATGGGTGAGCCTGCTGAAAAAGTGCGCGGCTCCAAACCCATCCACGCGGCCCACGGCTACTATGACGGCGTCGACGCCATTGTCAGCTTTCATCCCTGTTATATGTTGCCGCTTTCGAACACCACGCGCTGGGACACCCATTGCGGCCCTTGTTATGAAATTATCTATACTTTCCTGTGCGAAGAGCCGGAAACCTGGTTGACCTCGGCCAACGACACTCCCATACCCGTCGCTCACACCACGGCTCGGGCGCCTGGCGCAAACGACGCTGTCGTCGCCATGTATACCCTGACCAAGATGAACAAGGAATCGATGCTCGCCCATACTGGCGGCTGGTCGATAAACGAGGCCATCCTCGCATCAGGTCAGGCGACAGGTGACAACTTACCGGCCCAAATGGCCCAGATACTCTATACCGCCCGGGCGCCGAGCCTGGAGATGCTGGACTCGATTATTCAGGTCCTCGACAACAATGCCGAGGCAGCCGCCGCTGCCTCTCATTGCACCATCGAGCGCAATTGGGTCAGTAAATCCCGTCCCGGATTGGCCAACCATGTTCTGGCCGATGTCACATATAACAATCTGGCCGAAATCGGCGCCCCTAAATTCGGCCCAAACGCCATTCAGGCGGCGCAGGAAATCCAGAAAAATCTTGGCCTGGAATCTATGGACATGCCATATCTAGAAGCTTGTGAAAATTTGATAAAACCGCAGGAAGCCGAAAAATTATTGCGCCGCGATTTACCGGAATGGCAAACGCACTCTACTTCTGATGATTATACCGACATGTGCTGGCAGGCGCCGACGGCCAGGCTCTATATTGGCCGGCCTATGATGAAAGCGCCCCCCGGTTACCGTTATCCCGATTGGGCGATGAACGCGCTCGGTGGAATTCCGGCCTGTATTGACCCCATGATCCTGACCGCCGCCAAGACTATCGCCATGACGTTAATCGATTTCCTGACCGAGCCGGGTTTGATCATTGCTGCAAGGGAAGAATTCAACAAGCGGACCGGGGGCGGCATTGGCGGCGATAAATGGATACCTCCCCTTTGTGACTACGAACCGCCGCTTGATTTCCCATGGCCGGAATACATCACCACGGCCCGCGGCGAGGAATGGTGGATACCAGCACGAAAATCCGGCTGCACCACTCACAGAGAGTAAATTGAAGTTCCTGTAGAAGCCTTCACAAGGCCTTAGTACGACTTCGGCAAGCCGAGGGCCTTTTCGGCAATATTACAAAGGATTAACTGCGGACTGATCGGCGCCAGTCGGTTGATCAGAACTTCCCGCATCAGCCGTTCAACATGAAATTCTTTCGCATATCCCATGCCGCCGTGAGTCATGACAGCCCGGGTACATGCCTGGAATCCGGCTTCGCCTGCCAGGTACTTGGCGGAATTGGCCTCCAGCCCGCAGGGTTGGTCGGTGTCGTACAGATAAGCCGCTTTCATGGCCATCAGGAAGGCGGCTTCCAGTTCCATCCAGCTTTCAGCCAAAGGGTGCTGAATAGACTGGTTTTGTCCTATCGGGCGATCAAAGACGACACGGTCCTTGGCATATTGGCTCGCTCGGGCCAGCGCATTCTGGCCAATTCCTATGGCTTCACAGGCGATCAGGACCCGTTCGGGGTTGAGGCTGTGAAGCAGGTAATGGAAACCCTTTCCTTCCTCACCGATGCGGTCTTCTTCGGGAACCGGCAAGCCATCGATAAACGTTTCGCAGGAATCAACCGCCGCCCGCCCCATTTTCGGTATCGGCCTGACGTCACAATAATCGCGGTTCAGGTCTGTAAAGAATAAGGTCATGCCATCTGACGGCTTTTTGCATTCATCCTTCGGCGTGGTCCGGGTCAGCAGCATGATCTTGTCTGCTTCCATGGCCGTCGACGTCCATATTTTTTTACCATTGACCACATAACCGCTGCCACTGCGTTCGGCCCGGGTTTTGATGGATGTGGTGTTCAGGCCGGCGTCGGGTTCGGTAACGCCAAAGCAGGATTTGATTTGGCCTTCAATCAGGTCGGGCAGCCAGCGCTGTTTTTGTTCTTCGTTGCCAAAGACAACAATCGGATGGGGCCCAAAAATGTTGATGTGAATGGCCGAGGCCGCCGCCATGGCGCCAGACGAATTGGCAACCGTGTGCATCATCAATGCGGCGTCGGTGACACCCAGCCCGGCACCGCCGAATTCTTCAGGCATGGCAATGCCAAGCCAGCCGCCTTCGGCCATGGCAGAGTAAAAATCATAGGGGAATTTGCCTGTGCGGTCGCGCTCCAGCCAATAGTCGTCATCGAAATTGGCACAGGTTTTGCGCACCGAATCGATAATTGCTTCCTGATCCGGTGTCAGCGAGAAATCCATATGTCCCTCCCCGCGTTCATGCTGTTATTCCCGGCGTTGCGTTGATGTTTTTTTGCTCGATGTTTTCGCGCAAGGCGATGCGTTTCAATTTGCCCGATGATGTCATCGGCAAGGCGTCGACATACTCCAGTTTTTCTGGCCATTTGTACTTTGCCAGTCCCTGACGTTCGGCGATGTCGACAATATCGGCCAGGCCCAACTGATCGTCATTTTCGCCTGCGATGAGACAGGCGCAAACCTTTTCACCCAGGCGATCGTCGGAAATTCCAACAATGGCCAGTTGTTTGATTCTTGGATCGCGATACAGGGCTTCCTCGATTTCCGCCGGCGAGATATTGGCCCCGCCCCGGATAATAAGTTCCTTGCGCCGACCGGTGATGTGAAGCAGCCCTTTGGCATCTAACCTTCCCATGTCGCCGGTTCGGAACCAGCCGCCGGGCATGAACAACTCGTCATTTAATTCCGGGCGTTTGAAATATCCCATGAACATGGACGGCCCCCGCATAATGATATCGCCTTCATCCCCGACCGGGACTTCTGCGTCATCTTCAGAAATAATTTTAAGTTCCGTACCCCAAAAGGGAACGCCGTCCGATCCTGTTATGTCTTCGTCAGGCATGTCCGGGCGGCAGGTCGTTCCAACGCCCTCTGTCATTCCCCAGATTACAGTAGTCAGGGTTTGCGGAAGTTTTTCTCTCGCCTCACGAAGCAGGTCCGAAGGTACCGATGCGCCGCCGCACAGGACGACTTTCAGGGCAATGGAGCTGCCATACGATTGGAACTTCTGGCAATTCAGCAAATCGCGGATAAGGGTCGGTGTCGCCATTGAGAAGGTTGCCTTTTCGCGCGCCATGGTTTCCAGGGCGCGTTCCGTATCCCATTGATCCTGCAGAATTAAATGTGCGCCCAGGAAAATGGCGAGCCTGAGCCCATGACCATAACCGCCAGAGAAGCCCAGCGGCGCCGCCATGTAAATAATATCGTCTGAGGTCAATTTATAGCGGTGGGTGACGACCGTATTTAAGGTCGTGAAGCTGTTGGTGCTGTGCATGACACCTTTCGGATCACCTGTCGATCCAGACGTAAACAACAACAGGGAAAGTTCAGACGGCGACAGCAACTCGACGGGTTCGGGTTGATCGGCGGGCGCATTCGCCAACAGGGCATCGAAGGTTAACCAGCCTTCCTCATCCTTGTCATGGCCAACCGATATGCGCAGCTCCAGGCTGTCACACTTGTCAGCGATGCTGTTTATCACCGAGACATAATTGACGCTGCGAAACTGGCCTGTCACGGCCAGTCCCTTTGCCTGGGCGGTTCTAATGACGCCGGCGTACTCATGGGCGCCGCCGACAAAAGGCATATGGACGGCAATGGCACCGATGTAATCAAGCGCCAGGGCAAAGGCCGTAACCTGATACCAGTTCGGCATAGAGACGATAAACCTGTCGCCGCGATTGATACCGTTGGCCTGCAGGGCGGCGGCCAGGCGCCCGACCTGGGCGGCCAGATCAGCATAAGTGACGTCACCGAATCGATCATCCGTAACGGCTATTTTATCAGGACTGGATTTAACGGCTCGCTCGAAATACCAGGTCAGATGACGGTCCGCCCAATAGCCCTTTTCCAGATATGTTGCTGTATTATCTTTCACGTTTTTCAGGCCTATCTGGTTAGCGCTTTTGTCTGCGACATAAAACGGGACAGTCCCCCATTCTTACATGGCATAGCCACCGCTGACACTAATTGTCTGGCCCGTCATGTAGGATGACTGATCCGATGCCATCAGCAATACCGTCGGGACAAGGTCCTCAGGTGTGCCATGACGGCGCAAAGGATAATGGCGAACGACCTTTTTCATGGTTTCCTCGCCACTGAAAATTTTGCTCTGCGGGCTGTCTTTATGCCAAAGGCTGTTGGTCCCTGCGTCGCCTGGATCGCTTGGCAGCGTCAGGCCCGGACACACCACATTAAGATTAATGTTGTGCTTGCCGAATTCGCGGGCCAGCGCCTTGGTCAGGGTAATAACGCCACCCTTGCAGGCCCCGTAAACGGCCTCGTTGTATTCACCGACCCGTCCGGCATCGGATCCGATGGTAATGATCTTGCCGTATCTTCTTTCAATCATCGACGGCGCCATGGCCCGGATGCAATGGATCGGCCCCCAAAGATTGAGTTCGATCTCGCGTTCAAAATCGGAATAGGGCTTGTCCATGAACAGGGCGTTGGCAGTCCAACCGGCATTATTGACCAGGATGTCGATCTGGCCGAACTTGTCCAGAACCCACTTGGTAAGGGCCTCGATTGATTCGCGTTTGCCGGCGTCGGTTTCAACAAAGAACGCGCCCTCGCGGCCACCAGCGTTCAGGTCGGCTGCGACACGCTCTCCCTGTGGTACATCCACATCCGCAATAATGACGTTGGCGCCTTCTTCAAACAGGCCGACGGTAATCGCCTTGCCAATGTTCGACGCTCCGCCGGTTACGATGGCGATCTTGCCTTGCAGTCCTAAGTCCATAATTTTAATGCTTTCAAATTAATTCTGATCCGTCAGGACTTCTTCTTTTTGCTTCGGTCCTGGAATTTTTTTATCCGTTCGTCTATTTCGTCTTTTGCCATCGATGTTGCACGTTGGAAACTTACCTGTTCAAGCCACAAAGCTTCCTGATAAGGCAGTTCGAGCCCCATTTCGGCGACTTCCTTGATAAGGCGCACAGCTGTCTGACCATTCTCACTGATAGCCTGGGCAATTTTAACAGTTTCATCCAAAAGATCGTCAGCGGGGACCACCTTCTGGACAAGACCCAGGCGCAATGCTTCCTGGGCATCAACAGGCTCACCCGTGAACATCATCAACAAGGCGTTACTCATGCCAATGAGGCGCGGCAGGGTTTGGGTGCCGCCGCCGCCCGGTAAAGCGCCAAGCTTTGATTCCGGAAGTCCCAACATGGCGTTGTCGGCGCAAATTCTGATATCACAGCCCAGGGCCAGTTCAAGGCCACCACCAAGAGCGTAGCCATTAATGGCGGCGATGGAGGGTTTTTTACATCCCCAGGAATGTGGGGTCGCAAAGTACTTGTCCCGCGTTTCAGCATTCCAATGTAGATAATCCGGCGCTTTTTTTATGTCGATACCGGCTGAAAAATGTTTTCCTTCGGCCGCATAGATCAGCACACGAAGATCGTCATCGGCTTCAAATTCCGCCAGACGTTCGCGATTTTCCAGCATGGACTCCAGTGAGAATGAATTCATCGCCTTCGGTCGATTAAGGGTCAGGATGGCGACACCCCCGCGCTTTTCCCATTTAAGGGGTTCAACGTCATCTTGTGCTTTGTCTTCGCTCATTATTCGGTGCTCCTTGCGTCAGTGATCAAGGATGAAACGACTAACCAGATTGTTGGTCGTCTCGGTTTCTTCCCAGTGCATGCAATGGCCAGCGCCTGAGATAATTTCAAGTTCAGACCCGGGTATGGCATCGGCAATCATTTGCGAAGCCTTTGGCGGACAATATATATCCTTGTCCCCGGCAATCACCAATGTCGGTTTATTTATTTTACCCAGATCCTGAATGATCGGTTCCGTGCTAAGGCGCAACATGGCCCGCCCGGCATTTAAGTAACCTTCCGGGTCCCTGACGGCATTGATACGAATATTTTGATATTCGCTAATCAATGCCTCGTCACCGTTACCAATACATCCACGACCGTCTTCCATCGCTATGGATCGAAAAACGTCAAGCCCGCCCTTTTCGACTTGTGCGATGCGGCTTTCAAAATACTCGACGCCGGGACGACCGACCACACACGAACTGGCGACGAGCACAAGGCCGGCTACCATGTCCGGGAAATCCAGTGCGAAGCGCTGGGAAATAACGCCACCCATGGAAAAGCCGACAAGCCAGACAGGCCCCGCACCCGCGGCGCTGACTATCTGGGCCAGGTCATCGGCCATCTGATCGACGGTTCCATTTGCCGCCCCGACGGGACTGGCGCCAAAACCCCTGATGTCATAGGTAATGACATTCATTGAGTCCCTGAACGCAGGAACCTGTCGATCCCAGACCGAGCGATCATCACAAAGCCCGTGGATCAGGACCGCGGTTTTCGGATGGATCAGATTGTCAAACATATCGCCCTATATCACTTCAGGTGTTTGATAAGCTGATCGCTGATTTGCTCCATACGGGCCAGCCTGCCCATACCACCGGCCCGGAACGCCAGGGTAACGCCGTGAAGACCCAGGGTTTCAAGTTCCTTGATGTTTTCAAGGCAATCGTCCGGTGTGCCCACTAAGGCTACCCAATCGATAAATTCCGGCGATAGAACACCTTTGTGGGTGGCGTGCGATGACATGTGCTCCAGTTTGTCATAAGCATCGTAGGCCCGATCGAAATCCTCCTGGAAGGGGGCCATGAAATCGGGACGCACTTTCCACTTGGCGAAACTTTCGGCCTGCGACGCGGCCCAGTGCGAGACGTCATCGCGAGCCGCATCACGGTCTTCATTCATGCTGATGGCCGCCCACAGATGAAGCTGAATTTCACTGAAATCGCGGCCCACTTCGTCGGCGCCCTTGCGCACCTGGCTGATCTGCCACTCGGTAAAGTCTTTGTTGGCGCCGCCCATCAAAATGGCGCCATCGGCGACACGACCTACCATTTGCAGAATTTTTGGCTGATTGGCTGCAACGAAAACGGGAATGCGACCGGTTGCCGTCGTCAGGCGATACGGGTCACCATGTGGGCCTTCGACTTCCTTGCCCTCACACATGTCATGGATGTCGTTGATTGATTGCTCAAGGTCTTTAATCTTCGACGGCTTCAGGCCGACCTGATGAACAGCGGTCCAGCCTGAACCAAGGCCGATCACCGCCCGGCCATTGCTGACTTCGTTTAAAGCGGTGAATGAACAAGCTATGGTTGAAGGATGACGGGTTATTGGATTGGTCACGCCCGTCGCCAGCAAAATATCTGATGTGTTAACGGCGCATAACGGCAGGGCGGTATAACAATCCTTCATGGACATCTGAACGTCGGCTATCCAAGCGCTGTCGAAACCCAGCCTCTCGGCATTCTGGACAACCTCAACAGTGTGGGAAATAGGCTCGCGCGGACTAATCCCAAGTGATGTTCCAACCTTCATCTCGATATCCTCCTATGGCAGGTCTCCGGAACTGGTGATTGATTCCGGTTTTTGCATGTTTTACAGCTTCATTAGGGAATAATGAGATGTCTTTAAGGCGTAAACTTGTAAAAGGATTGCGGTCACGTAACAAATAATTCATGTCACGTTGGCAGCCCTCACGACAGAAGCACCGGCAGCCACATCCTTGATAATCCAGTCGAAAAATTTCTGGACGTTCGGGGTTAACGTTTTGCCGTTGGGAACGATCAGATAAACGGCGAAACTTGTCATCCGGGCGTATTCAATGGGCCGCACAAGCAGTCCTTTCGATAATAAATTATCGATGATTTCGCTAAAACCCAGAAACACACCCTGGCCATCAAGGGCAGCCTGTATGACGCTGGCATAGCTGTCGAACCCGAAGCTGCGGATTGTTGGCGGCAATTCCAGATCAAACTCTTCCATCCACCAGGTCCAGTTTTCCTGGGCATGTTGGCCATGTAAATGCAGCAGCACTTGGTTTGTAAGATCAGCCGGTGTTTTCATGGCAGTGGCGTTTTGAATATATTCCGGCGAGCACACCGGAAACGCTTCGACGTCAAACAAATGGGTCGCTTTGAACCCCGGCCAATTGCCGTGGCCATAGCGGAAGCCAACATCAATGCCTTCGCCAAGCATATCGGGTAGGGAGTCGGATACGTGAACGCGGATTTCCAGTTCAGGATATTTTTCATGAAAGCGGGGAAAACGGGGCGTTAACCAGAACGAGGTAATAGCGATCGTCCCGGTTATGGCAATCTTGGAGGGTTCTTTCAAATTTTGCAGGCTAACCGTTAACTGGGCGATATTCTCAAGCCCCTCGTTGACCACGAACTGGAATTCTTCTCCCGCTTTGGTCAGTTCCAGAGCCCGATACAGCCTGTTAAAAAGTTTCAGGCCCAGATAGTCCTCAAGTATGCGGATTTGCCGACTTACGGCCTCGCGGCTGATAAGCAATTCCTGACCTGCACGAGTAAAACTTAAGTGGCGGGCGGAAGCTTCAAATGCCACAAGGCTGTTCACAGGCGGCAATCTGGAGCGTAAACTTGGCATGAATGTATTGTTACGTAATCATAAACCTTTTACAAGTTTACTAATCTGGGGGAACAAGCAATTACTGGCTTATAAGCAATAAATTAGCCCTGTAAATTCAGCCTGGAGGTGGAATTTTTTTGTCAGAACCTTCTTCCGTACTTCCGGCCAGTAATTTGCCCGAGCTTGATCTGCACTGCCCGACAACTCTTGATGATGCCTTCACCGGTCTGGCCAATGGCGCTCACCCCTTGGCCGGAGGCACCGATGTCCTGTTATGGGCCTCCCAGCGAGGCGAGCCCCGGCAACTGGTATGGACGGGAGCCATCCCGGAGCTGCAAACCATAGAGGCCAACGTCGACAACTTTCGGGTAGGCGCCGCCGTGCCAATCGCCCGCCTCGTCCGTTCGTCTTCTTTTCGCACCGCCGCCCCCGCCGTGACCGAAGGGGCGCAATCAATCGGTTCCGTTCAAATTCGCAATCAGGCGACACTGATGGGGAATGTCTGCACCGCCTCGCCGGCCGGTGACACACTGCCGGGACTTCTTGTCCACGATGGTATTGTGGAAATTGCCAGCGGCGATGGGAGCCGCCGCCAGGTCAAGCTGGTCGATTTCCTGATCGGCCCCGGCCAAACCGGCCTGAAAGCCGGTGAACTTTGCATCGCCATATCCCTGACACCACTGGCTGCGGGAGAAATCAGTTTTTATAAAAGGTTTACGGAGCGCAACGCCCTGGACCTGGCATTTGCCAGCGTCGCCGCCCGCCTTAAATTCGAGCCCGACGGTGTTACGGTCAACGCCGCCCGGCTGGCGCTTGGCGCCGTCGGGCCGGTTGTCATCGACGCCAGCGAGGCTGCGGCAATTCTTATCGGTAAACCATTGACGGTTCAGGCAATGCAAAAGTGCGCTGGAGGCGCTGCGGAAATCTGTGCACCGATCACCGATCATCGAGCCAGCGCCGATTACCGTCGTCAATTAATCAAGGTTCTGGTTGCAGATGTGATCACTGAAACGGGACTTCGGGCAAATTCAGTAACGGAGCAAACATGACAAAAAGCCAATTTCTTCATGTGAATGGCGCCCGTCATGAAATTTCTGCGGCCTGGACGGGGCGACGGCTGCTTGATTTTTTGCGTAATGAGCTGAATTTGCTGGCCACCAAGGAAGGCTGTGGCGAAGGTGATTGCGGTGCTTGCACAGTGCTTGTTGATGGCGAGCCTGTATGTTCGTGTCTGCTTTTATGCGGGGTAGTCGCCTCGAGAACCGTGACCACCCTGGAAGGCCTTCCGGATGAACTGGTGGCCAGGTTTGGTCAAGACTGCGAGGCCAAAGGGGGCGTTCAGTGCGGCTTTTGTACCGGTGGAATCGCCATGATGAACGCCTGGATTGAAGGCGGTGGGACGGAAACGGGAACGGAGCCATTGGCGAAACTTCTGGAAGGCAACATTTGCCGGTGTGGCGGATATCAGCAAATACATGATATGTTGAAAAAAAGCCCATGAACGCTCCCCTTCCAAAATCAGCCGCGACCGTATGGGACAAGGCGACAGGAAAGTCTCGCTACACCGCCGACCTGATTCCACCCGGGACAATCGTCGCCGGAATGGCCCGCAGCCCCCATGCCTTCGCCCGGGTGACAGGTATCAATACGGCTGAAACCCTGAAAATCCCCGGCGTCCTTGGCGTCTTCACGGCAGAAGATTTCGAAGGTATTGCCTTAGGCCATCAACAGCCCGACCAGCCCGTCTTGTCATCCGTCGCCCGCTATTATGGCGATGGCGTTGCCGCCGTTGCTGCAAGGGACCTGGAATCCCTGCGGCTGGGCCTTGAAGCGCTACACATCGACTACGAGGTTTTGCCCCATGTCTGTACCTTTGATCAGGCGCTTGCTGCCGAAATCCCGGTCCATCAATCCTGCCCGGATAATGTCGCCTTCAAGTTTGCGTCATCACCGGGAGATTACGATGCCGCCGCTGCCCGGGTCGCGTTATGGGTCGAGGGAACTTTCGAGACCCAGGCCGTGCCCCATGCGGCCCTGGAACCCCGGGCCTGCCTGGTTCGTATCGATGGCGATGAGCTTGAACTGACAACGGCGACCCATGCGCCATCCGTCATTGTCGAACAATACCGGCAAATCGTCGAAAGCTGGGGCGCAAGGCTTGAAATCATCACCCCTGATATCGGCGGCTCATTCGGTGCCCGCTGGGAACATCCGACCCATCTTGTCTGTTTGCTGTTCGCCCACAGGCTGGGCCGGGATGTCGCCATGGTCCTGCCCCGACGCGAAGATATGATTGATGGGCGGACCCGCCTGGCCATGCGCATTCACACGCGCTTAGGCGCCACCGCAGACGGCGAATTTCTGGTCAAGGAGACGACGGTTCTGGCCGATAACGGCGCTTATTCCCTGCATGGGCCGCCAGTAACAATGGCCGCCATGATACGGGGCGACAATATTTATCGGTTTTCCGCGATCAGGGCCGAAGCACAACTTGTTTATACCAACACCATGCCGTCGGAATGCTTCAGGGGGTTCGGCATTCCCCAATCGTCCTTTGCACTGGAACAACTGATTGATGAATTGGCGCGCCGACTGGACATGGACCCGGTGGCGTTGCGCCGCAAGAATGCCAGCCGCTCCGGCGACACCACCATCCACGGTTGGGAAGTCGGCAGTTGCGGCATGGATGAATGCCTCGATGCCGTCGCCAGCCGAATGGATGCCCACAAACAAAGCGAAAACCCACCAGGCGATGAGCGTTTAAGAACAGGTTATGGCGTTTCAGCGGTCATGCATTGTATCAGCAACCGCGGCTATGACGCCCGCTTCGACAAGGCATATGTCTCCTTGAAACTGCGCCCGGACGGGACAATTGAAATCAGTTCCGGAGAGGTTGAAGTTGGCGCTGGCACGGTCGAGGTTCTGAAAAGCATCGTCGCGGGCGAACTTTCCATGGATCGCGAAAAATTAAATGTGGTTCTGGGCCATACGCCCAGCGGACCTTACGGGCTTGGCAGTTTTGCCAGCCGCACATCGTTTTTTGCCGGCGCCGCGGCCATTGACGCCTGCTTACAATTCAAAACCGCCTGCAACCAGATCGCCGCAGAACATGAATTAAAAGAAAATGCGTCGGTGGCGGAGGTTGTCAATCTGGTCCAGAAACGTAGCCTGAATGAAAAAATTGATGTGACCGGTTGTTATGAACCAAAAGGTGTCGTGGTGCCCGATCAATCCGGATATGGCAACATCTCGCCCGCCTATACCTTCTCTGTTCACGGGTGTTGTGTGCAGGTCGACAAACTGACCGGCAAAGTAACCGTTCAGCAATATTGGGCGGCCCACGATTCAGGAACCATCATTAATCCCCAGGGCGCTATCGGACAGGTTATCGGCGGTGTCACTCAGGGGTTGGGTTTTGCCTTAAGTGAAGAAGCAGCCGTCGGCGAAAATGGACAATTGCTTAACCCCGGATATTTAGACGACCGGGTCGCAACATTCCCCGACGCGGTTCCCATTGATGTTATTTTCGTCCCGACGACGGAAGAGGCCGGACCCGGTGGGGCCAAGACAATCGGCGAGCAGCCGATTATTCCGGTCGCCGGATGTGTCGCCAATGCTGTTTATGATGCTATTGGAGTCAGGCAATATAAGTTGCCCATGAAACCCGAGCGTGTCTGGCGCACGCTTCAGGACCAACAATCTAAGGAATAGAGGCAAAGGCATGGTTGAATTTATTGAAGTGGAGCTTAGGGACCGGGTCGTTGCCATAACCCTGAACCGGCCACAGCGCAAAAATGCCTTGTCCCTGGAATTGCTGGGCGACTTAAATGATGCCCTTGCAAACATTGTTGCTGAAGAGGTGAGCGCGGTGGTCCTGACCGGTGCCGGAGATTGCTTCAGCGCGGGCGGCGATTTCACCACCCTGACAGGGACGATTGACGATCTTGCCGTCGATGAAGGGATCGAGGCGGCGACGAGCGCAATCCGAAACTTGCCCGTTCCCGTTATTGCCGCCATCAATGGACCTTGCATGGGCGGGGCCTTTGACCTGGCCATGAGTTGCGATGTCCGGTTAGCGTCCGAGCAAGCTGTTTTTCAGGTTCCGGCAACCCGCTTAGGATTGCTCTACAATCCCCGGTCCATCGCCCGGTTGCGCCTGTTACTTGGCCGTGACGCGGTTTTTCGGATCATGATCATGGGGGAACGGCTTGACGCCCAAGCCGCCCTCAAAGACGGGATCGTCTCGCAAGTCATTGCCGGGGACGGCTGTCTCAAAGCAGCCATGGTCGTGGCCGAAAGCACGCACGCCAATGTCCCCGCCGCCGTCGCCGCCACCAAGGGTTTCCTCAATGCCTTCGACGGAGATAATTTTGACCCTGCCCACTGGCAGAAAGTATATGAAGAGCTGCTGTCGTCACCGGCAAGAGCTGCCGCTGTCAGCAAGGCCAAAGACCGGCACGGAAAATCATAATATCCTGGCCCAGGATATTTACCTGAACAGGTCCATGTCCTTCGGGCGGACCAGTGAGCCCGCCCCGGAATCCGGTTGATCCCAGGAAAAATCACCGCGAATAATCACCACCGGTTGTTTATCGGCCCCCTGTCCATGTAAAAGTGCTGCCGCCGAAGCCAGTTCATCGGCGATCGCCTGTTGGCTGACCTTCAGTTCGCGACCGAACAAATCCTCGTCACCGCGCAAATCCAACAAGGCCGGAATTCCGGCGACGCCAATAGCGATACCGGTTGTTCCCATGCGCCAGGGCCGGCCAAGGCTGTCGCTGATGATCACCGCCACATCGGCACCGCTAAGGTCCAACAGCCGGGCCCGGATTTCCTGACATGACTTATCAGGATCGACGGGCAGCAGAAGGACATTTTCCTGGCCCCCTTCGGAGCGAACGTTTGAGCGGTCCAGCCCGGCATTGGCCAGGATGACACCGGTGTGATGGACGACGATCAGAATATCGGGGACGGCGCGTAGAACTTCTACTGATTCCGACAGGATCAGTTCCACCTCACGGGGGTCCTTGCCGCATTGATCGGCGACGTCCCGGGCCCTGGGCGATGGCGTCACCTGGTTTAAGTCAACGGTTCGTCCTTCGATCTTGGAGATCACCTTCTGGGCAATTACTACAATATCACCACTCGCCAGATTGCGGCCCAGTGCGGCAACGCCTTCAATGATCGGTTCTGCCAGATCGTCACCGGGTTCCATCAAGGCTAAATGGGGAACGGCATAGGATTCAAATGAGGACGCCATGGTCAAAACCTGTTTTTTGGTGGCAATTTCTTGATGAAAATAAGTGACATGAAACTTTTGTTACGCGGCAACAAACCTTTTTGAAGTTTACAAAATATGCCAATTCAATCCTATTGGCGACAGAACGATTGATGAATTCCTAAGCACTGGTAATTGATCAATTTTTGTCATCTCCACACTCTCGCGCAGTATCATATTTGGGTGAGAGATCACAAGGAATTTTGGGAACCGGGTACCCATGGTCAAAGTCCAACAACCTCCCTTACGTAGCCTGGATAAAAGAACGTCTGACGTTGAAAGCCGTTTTCTGGGGCTGATCGAAGAGGGAACCGACCCTAACGAATGGGCCTTTGCCTGGCGCACGGAATTAAACCGTGGCGGTTTCCGCGCCGTCGATTTCCTGATGAAGACAATTGTCGATCCCGGCAAGTGCGTCGGCTGCGCTTCGTGCATCAGTATTTGTCCGGTTGACGTTTTCGATTATGTCGATGAGCGCCCCGTCGATACCCGAACCGATGCCTGCGTTTACTGTATTTTATGCGTCGAGGTTTGCCCGGTGCTGCGGCCCGTTGATCGGGACTTGCCGGAAATTCTTGAATTTCGTGAACCCGCCACGCTCGAGAGCTACGGCACCTATTCTTACGGCGTCTATGCCCGCGCTACCGACCCGGAAATCCTCGACCATGCACAAGACGGCGGTGTCGTATCGGCGCTTATTCTGCATGGCTTTGATAATGGCACCCTTGAAGGGGCCATTCTGGGCGATGTCTATCCCGACAATACCCAGATCGGCTTTCAGAAACTGGCCAAAACCCGTGAACAGGTGCTGAGCTGTGCTGCATCCCGTTACACCTATTCGCCCAATACCCTGGCCCTTCAGGAAGCTATGAAGGAAAACGTCTCGCCGCTTTGTGTGGTTGGTGTTCCCTGTCAGGTCGATGGCGTGCGCCTGCAACAGCACTCGAGCATCCGCATGGAAATGAGCAATTGGTACCGGGACAATATCGCCCTGGTTATCGGGCTGTATTGTTCAGAAAGCTTCACCCATGAAAGCATAGAAAAACTGGGCGAGTTGATCGACGTTGATCCGAAAAGGATCGTTAACATCAATATTAAGGGCAAGGTCGTGGTCCGCCTCGATGATGGCGAGGTCAGGGAATACTCGCTGGCCAAGTATCAGCAATTCGCCCGCCCGGCGTGTCTTTATTGCCTTGATTACGGTGCCGAAAATGCCGATCTGAGTTGTGGTGGCATTGGCATGGATGGCTGGACTTACACCCTGATCAGAACCGAACGAGGACATAAGGCCTTTGCAGCAGCATTGGAAGCAGGCGTCATCGAACAGCGGCCCTTGGCTGATGAACCCCGGGGCGAATACCTGATGGGAATGTTATCGAAAAATAAAAAACTGAACCGTCCCTTGCCCGTGCAAATGCCGACCCTGGAAGAACGAACAGCCTTAGGCTATTTGAGCCCTAAAACCTTTTACACAAAAGGACCCGGGGCACCGCCACCGGCTGAAGAGCAATGAACATTATCAACAATAAAATCAAATTGCCGAGCCCGGCCAAGGTTTGTAAAGATGTCAACGTGATGGTCGCGGGGCAAGGCGGTGATGGTTCGCTGACCATCATTTCGCTGCTTTCCCAAGCCCTTCGCAATCGCGGACTCGACCTTTATCAGACCAGCAACATTGCGTCCCGCATCAAGGGCGGTCATGCGGCGGCGATTTTACGTGCCTCGCAAGTCCAGCACGGCGGCCTTGGCGATAACCTGGATGTACTTGTCGCCTTTGATGAAGAAGCCATTGTCAACGCCGGTCCAACCATGGGCCCCCAAGGCATTGTCATTTACGATTTGTCGCGCGGGCCATTGCCTGTAAATTGTCTGAACGACGATGTCGTGGTTCTTGCCGTGCCGTTCAGCCGCTTTGCGGTCAGGGATTTACGGCGCGACCTGTTCAAAAACGGCATCGGTTTCGGCCTGGTTGCCCGGGCGCTCGGCATCGACGATACCGAAGCCGCCGATTGCATGAAAAAGCGCTTCAAAAGACTTTCCAAAGACGCCCTGAACGCCAACCTTCATGCCCTGAGCTTAGGCTTTGAAGTCGCTGATGAATTCGGAATCAAAGTGGGCAAGAACCTGATCGATTTGCCCAAAGGGGAAAAATCGGAACGCCTGTCCATTACCGGCAACCAGGCGACGGCGATGGGATTCCTGGCCGCCGGTGGGCGGTTCTTTGCCGGATATCCGATTACCCCTGCGACAGAAATCATGGAAACACTATCAAGACATTCCTCAAAGTTAGGCGCTGTGGTCATTCAGGCGGAAGACGAGTTGTCCGCCATTAATCAGGCTATCGGAGCTTCGCTTACAGGGGCGCGGGCCATGACAGCGTCTTCATCACCAGGCATAGCCCTGATGCAGGAAAGCATCAGCCATTGCGGTTCGGCCGAAATTCCCCTGGTTGTTGTCAACTGCCAACGGGCCGGGCCGTCAACGGGCATGCCGACAAAAACCGAACAAAGCGACTTAGGCATGTTGACCCAGGGCGGCAGTGGCGATTTTCCCCGTGTCGTGCTTTACCCCGGCAATGCCCAGGAATGCTTCAACATCGCCGCCCTGGCGACGAACATTTCACAGATCGCGCAAATCCCTGTCTACATCGCCCTGGATCGGTCGCTGGCCCAAAACACCGCCACCGTTGCCCCGTTTGATCTTGACAGTGTTGAACTGGATAAAGGGAAACTTCTCGATCAGGCGGCACTTGAAAAAATTGATACCTATCAGCGCTACGCCATTACCGATGATGGCATTTCGCCGTGGGCGGTGCCGGGTATGCCTGGCGGAATGAATCTTGTCACCGGCAATGAACGCAACGAATGGGGACAGGTATCCACCGAACCGGCCAACCGCGTTATTATGATGGACAAACGGGCCCGCAAGATCGACGCTATTTTGGACCTGCTGCCAGGGGCGGTCGAAAACGGTGACGAAAATGCGGACATCGGCCTGATTGGCACCGGCATGGAATCGGGTGTCATGTGTGAAGCTCAGGAAAAACTTGAAGAACAGGGTTTGAAAACACTGATCCACCGGCCATTAACCTTGTGGCCTGTCCTGGACGACACCATCGATTTTGTCAAAAAGTGCTCGAAAGTTTACGTCATTGAACACAACGAGAGCGGCCAGTTGGAACGGCTTCTTAAAGGAGCCGGTTGTCCGCCTGAAACCCTTCGCGGGATTCGTAAATATGACGGATTACCGTTCAGACCTTCGGAATTGGCGGACAGAATTATCACACAAGAGGCAATGGCATGACGACAACCTTCACACCAAAAGACCCGATCTGGTGCGCCGGTTGCGGCCACTACGGCGTTCAGGGAGCACTTGTTAACGCCTTGAAAGAACTTGAAATTCCGGCCCACGAAACTTTCGTACTGGCGGGCATTGGCTGTTCGGGTTCGATCCAGAACAATATCAATGCCTACGGTTATCATTCCATGCACGGTCGCGTTCTGCCGACAGCCGTGGGCGCCGCCATCGCCAACCCCGAGCTTACTGTCATCGCCGCCGGTGGTGACGGCGATGGATATGCCATCGGCATGGGCCATTTTGTCCACGCCATTCACCGCAATGCCAGTGTCCTTTATATCCTGATGAACAATGCCGCCTATGGGCTGACCAAGGGTCAGGATTCGCCGACTTCGGCGGCAGCCCGTGTCGCCGGTTACAGTGCGCCCATTGATGGCATTACGTTGGGTCTTTCGATCCCGGGTGCTACCTTTCTGGCGCGCGGTTTTACGCGCTGGTCGGACCAGCTTAACGGCTTGCTGAAACAGGGTCTGGAACATGTTCGGGCCAAGAAAGGCTTTGCCTTACTAGAAATCCTGTCACCCTGCGTCACCTATAACGACACCTATCCCGATTGGGATACACAACTGTTTAATGTCGATGAAGACCCGGATTACTCATCCGCTGACAGGGGTGTTGCTTTCCAGGCGATTGAACGTTTGCGAGGCGAGGGAAGAATAGCTGCCGGTTTGATCCACCGGGGAGAGCAATCGGCTTTCGAAGCACAATGGCTAGAAGACGGCATCTGTCCGGCCAATTTGGAAGCCCATGATCCGCAAAAAAACCTTGAAACCCTGCGTGACATTATGACGTCCTACTCGGCATAATTAACAAAGGTCTTAATATGGCAACTTAGGCGAAGAACGATATTGTGAAAAACAATACAAACAACCGGAGCCACCGAACACAATGAGCCGGTCTCAAGATTCCATATCCACCCGACCCCGGGTTCTGGCGCTCAGCGGCGGCATTGGCGGGGCCAAACTGGCCCTTGGTCTTTACAGGATACTTGAGCCCTGGCAATTGGCCGTGGTTGTCAACACAGGCGATGATTTTGAACACTTGGGGCTTCATATTTCGCCCGATGTCGATACCCTGATGTATACCCTGTCGGGTGAAAACAATACGGAATTGGGTTGGGGCCGGGCCGGCGAGACATGGGTTTTTCTCGAGCAGTTAAAACGGCTTGGCGGCGAGACCTGGTTTCAATTGGGTGACGGCGATCTTGCCGTTCATATAAGACGCACTGAATCCCTTAAGCAAGACCATACATTAAGCGCGATTACCGCCGATCTGTTCCTTAGGATGGGTATCGAAGCCCACGCATGGCCCATGAGTGACCAGTCGGTCAGAACCATGGTTGATACGGCGGACGGACAGGTCCTTCCTTTTCAGAATTATTTTGTCGGACAATTATGCAAGCCCGAAGTCAGTGGATTTCGTTTCACCGGTGCCCAGACGGCAAAACCCAATCAATCTTTCCTTCGCTTGCTTGGCGATCCCAAACTGGATGCGGTCATTATCTGTCCGTCAAATCCTTTCGTCAGTGTCGATCCCATCCTTGCCATACCGGGGGTGCGCGAGGCGCTGAAGGCTTGCCCGGTACCGGTCATTGCGATCAGCCCCATTGTTGGTGGCGAGGCGGTGAAAGGACCAACGGCAAAGATGATGCGTGAATTGAAGATGGATGTTAATCCGCTTAGCGTGGCAGGGCATTACGCCGGTCTGCTCGATGGCTTCGTCCTTGACGATGCAGACGCTGGTTATAGGGACTCCCTTGAAATTTCCTCGCTTGTTACCTCGACCGTCATGCAAACTCTTGCAGATCGTGACACTCTTGCCCGCGATGTTCTTGCCTTCGCCGAGCAGCTCAAGGCGAAGGAACTTTCGCTGCCGGTCGTCGCCAGGGGGGCTTTATAGCCATGCATCATTCCGGCTTCTGGGCCATTGTTCCGGTCAAAGACTTCAAAGGTGCCAAATCACGTCTGGCCACCGTGTTGGACGCAGGCGAGCGCCAACAGTTGTCTCGTGTCATGCTGCGCGATGTCTTGGGCGCTATTTCTGCCGTCCCGCAATTGGCCGGCACGGTGATGGTGACGCACGATCCGGAAGCGGCGGAAATAGCTACGGCCTTTGGCGCCCGAGTCTTTTATGAGGTTGAAAACAGAGGCCCGACAGAAGCGGTGATGATGGCCGTCCGTCTGCTGGTGGCGGAGGGACAAACGGGCATGATCAGCATCCCCGGGGACGTTCCCCTGGTAAACACTGATGAAATCAGCCACCTGCTCGACTCCCATGGTTCGGCACCGGCGGTGACAATAACCCCGGCTTGGGATGGCGGCGGCTCAAATGCCATTGTTTGCACGCCACCCGATGCTATTCCACTGAGTTATGGCGAAGGCAGCTTTTCATCACACCTTAAAACCGCAAAGCGACATGGTATTGAAGTCAACGTCATCGAACTACCCGGCTTTGGGCTTGATCTTGATCGACCCGATGATCTGTTCACCTTTATTGAAAAATCCTCGCTTTGCCTGACGGCACAGTACTTAACAGACAGTGGCATCGCCGCCCGTTTGAACGCTCCTGCTTCTTCAAGCGCATTACTCAGGAGTCACGGATGAGCGATAATGACCGCCTGTCAAAATCAAAGGCATTGGCACTGGCCGGGACAGGTGAGGGCGACCTCGCGGCAATGAAAAAAAGGGCCGCCAGCCTTCGCGACGAGGGCCATGGCAACATTGTCAGCTATTCGCGCAAGGTTTTCATTCCACTGACCCAGCTTTGCCGCGACGTTTGCCATTATTGCACTTTCGCCAAGACGCCGAAAAACCTTCGGCGGGCCTACATGACACGAGACGAGGTTCTCGCCATTGCCCGCGCCGGTCAGGCCGCCGGTTGCAAGGAAGCCCTGTTCACCCTGGGCGACAAGCCCGAGAAGCGCTACGACCAGGCCCGGGACGAACTGCAAGAACTGGGATTTGCAACAACTCTTGAATACGTCGCCGACATGGCCCGAATGGTTTTTGTCGAGACCGGATTGTTGCCCCACATTAATGCCGGCGTCATGAGCGGCCCGGAAGTCGCTATGCTAAAAGGTGTCTCCCTTTCCCAGGGGCTGATGCTGGAAAGCGGCTCGTCTCGTCTTTGTCAAAAGGGTCAGGCCCATTTCGGTAGCCCTGACAAAGATCCGGCCCTGCGCCTTGAAACCCTTCGCCAGGCGGGCATTCATCAAGTCCCCATAACATCGGGCCTGCTGCTGGGAATAGGCGAGACCCGCAAAGAATATATAGAATCACTTTTGGCGTTGCGCGCCCTTCATGACCAATATGGTCATATTCAGGAAATTATTATTCAGAATTTCCGCGCCAAACCTGACACAGTAATGGCCCAATCGCCTGAACCGTCTCCGGATTTACTGCTTTGGGCCGTCGCCGCGGCCAGGCTTGTTTTCGGGCGGACGATGAATATCCAGGCCCCGCCAAATCTGAGCCCGGGACTGATTGGCCAATTGATTGGCGCCGGGATCAACGATTGGGGCGGCATCTCGCCGGTAACCCCCGATCACGTTAACCCGGAAGCACCATGGCCGCATCTTGATGCCATTGCAGCGGAAACGAAACTCGCCGGAAAGACTCTGGTCGAAAGGCTGGCGGTATACCCCGACTATATTTTCAGCAACAAGGACTGGATCACGACTGACTTTCGCGCCCGGGTTCTCCATACCATTGATGCCAGCGGTTATGTGCGATCCGATTCCTGGTCGCCCGGGCAAGAAACCACGATCCCCGAAATGAAAACCGATGTACGGTCCTTTCATATTGAAGACTCCCTCAGTCGGGTTTTATCGAAAGCTACCGCAGGTGTGGAAATCAACGAGGCCGAAATCTCGACGTTGTTCGACACCCGGGGGACGGACTTTTCCAGGGTATGCCATTCGGCTGACCAATTGCGTCGGGAGGTCAACGGCGACACCGTCACCTATATCGTCAACCGCAACATCAATTACACCAACGTCTGTTATTTCCGCTGTGGCTTCTGCGCCTTTTCCAAAGGCAAAATGTCGGAAAACCTGCGCGGTCGCCCCTATGACTTGGGGCTCGACGAAATCGTTCGCCGGACAGGCGAGGCAAGGGACCGGGGAGCGACGGAAGTCTGCCTGCAGGGTGGCATTCACCCCGCTTATACGGGCGAGACCTATCTCGGCATTGTGCAGGCCATAAAACGGGCATATCCCGAAATCCATGTCCATGCTTTCTCGGCCCTTGAAGTGTGGCACGGTGCGCAAACCCTCGGGCTTGGCATTTCAGAATTCCTGCATGAGCTTTCCCAAGCTGGCCTTGGATCCTTGCCCGGAACGGCGGCGGAAATTCTTGATGACGACATCAGAAAAGTGATCTGCCACGACAAGATTAATTCCGGGCAGTGGGTCGACATTATCGAGACCAGCCATCAAGCGGGCTTACAAACAACGTCGACCATCATGTTCGGACACATCGAGCGACCCCGGCACTGGGCCCGTCATCTGCTGCATTTACGGTCTTTACAAAAGCGCACCGGCGGGATCACCGAATTCGTGCCCCTGCCTTTCGTGCATCAGGAATCACCGCTTTATCTGAAGGGCAAGGCCCGAAAAGGGCCGACCTTCCGCGAGGCCGTGCTGATGCACGCCGTGGCGCGCCTGGCCCTGCATCCGCATATCACCAATATTCAGACATCCTGGACCAAGATGGGCCCGGGCGGCGTTGCGGCCTGCTTGCAGGCTGGCGTCAATGATTTGGGCGGCACGCTAATGAACGAGAGCATCAGTCGGGCAGCTGGTTCGTCTTTTGGCGAGGAGTTGCCGCCCGAACAAATGGAATCTATCATCAGGGGAATCGGTCGCGCCCCCCGACAACGAACCACTTTATATGGGGATGCGCCAGCAGCGGCCATTGAGGCATCCTTTAACGCAGTGCCTCTGACGCCAATCACCAGTACAGAGCCGAAGCGCAATAAATCGCAAAACGAAAATCAGCCGCTGATACGGGCCGGCGAATAAATCAGTTGTAATCCTTGGCCAAAGTTTTCTCTGAATTGATGACGATAAGCTTGCGTTCTATTTCGCTTTGAACAACTTCATGACTCTGAGAATAACGCAGGCCTATTTTCTCTGCGATATCATGGAAGCGCGGGTCATTTGGTTCGACAAACCTGGCGGCACCATAAATCGTCACGGTCCGTGAATCCGGATGCTCACCGCCGACACAGAAACTGACCCGCGGATCGCGCGCGATATTCCGATGCTTTGCCGAGTTGGCATCAAATCCGATGTAAACCAGGCCTCGCTCATAGAGATACCAGACGGTGCTTAACTGAGGCGCGCCATCCTGGCGGTTGGTGGCAAGCACGGCATTTCGCACATCCGATAAGAAGGCATCAATTTGAAGCTGCGTCATGGGTGTTGAGGGATAGGTCATGATAAATTTTTCCAGGATTTCTATGGGGCTTAACCCATGCGCATTAATACGTCGACGGCGGCGACCCCATGTTCCAGGACCAGCAGCGGGTTGATATCCAGCTCGGTGAGTTCGCCTGTGTGATCTGCAGCAAATCGGCCCAGTTTCATAATGGTGTCGATCAAGGCCTCGCGGTCGCCCGGCTGTTGGCCCCGGTAGCCATTTAACATCGTTGATATTTTTAACGAATCCACGGCCGCGGATACCGTCTGCCGGTCTGTCGGCAATAACAGGGTCTTGGCGTCGCTCACCAGTTCCACAAATGTGCCGCCGGTTCCAATAATCAACGTCTGGCCGAACTGCGGGTCATTCTGGATGCCGACAACGAGCTCTGCGACGGCGCCCATGACCATGCTCTCGACAAGAAATTCTTCACACGCAAACTCGGGAGCATAGTCGGCCACGGATTTGGTGATCTCTCTTATTGCGTCGTTAACCTGCAAAGCGTTCTTCAATCCGATTTTGACTGCCCCTGCTTCCGTCTTGTGAGGCAACCGGGAACTGATCAATTTTACGACGACCGGAAAACCAATTTCCGTCGCCGCTGCAGGTGCAGAAGTGCCATCGCATCGTCTACCTTCGGGAACAGGAATTCCCGCCTCCCTGATCAGCTCTTTGCCCTGCCATTCGTCCAGGGTTTCCGTTTTCTCACTTGTCGGGAGTACGAGTGGCAGACGCAAACTTTCAAGTGAGCCCGATGCCATAACTTGTTCGCGGCGGATACCGAAATTGGCAGCACCCGCAATGGCATCCAGAGTTTCTTCAATTCCCTGCAAGGGAGCAACGCCGGAAGCGATCAGGGCCTCACGAGTATCCTTGTCGATGTTTTCGCTCAAAACCGTGCAAACGGCCGCCGGGATTCCGGCTTCACGGGTGGCGCGGGCGAAGGCCCGGGCATCGGTGTGATAAGGCTCCATACCTTCGGCTGACTGACTGACCGGATAATCCTGAACGATTACCGCGGCGTCATAGCCGCTCTTGAACATGGTCGTCATAACTTCATACAGGGGCTCTTCATAACCCCAAAGCGGTGTCGTGTAATCCAACGGATTGGACACCGTGGCGATAGGTGGCAACTGCCCCACCAGACGCTCGGCAACCTCGCCGGATGGTTGCGGGAATTCCAGTCCCCGGAGTTCGCCACCATCGGCGATCATTGCGCAATCGCCGCCAGATGCGGTAAATGTGGCGATGCGCTTGCCCTTGGGTGCACCCGAAACAGTAATAAATTTCAAGGTTTCCAGCATCGAAATAGGTGATGTCACCCGAATGATCCCCAAACGGTCGAACAGGGCCTGATACAGATCGTCCGTTCCCGACAGGGTGCCTGTGTGGGTCACCGTCAGACGAGAGCCAATCTCAGACGTTCCGGCCTTCAGCACAACGATGGGGATATTCTTTTCAAGTGCCCGTAGGGCGGCGTCCGCAAATTCGGGAATATTGTTCAGACCCTCGATATAGACGCCTATCGCGTTCACCGCCGGAATGTCGATCAGGACATCCAGATAGTGCTCGATGCCCAGCACCGCTTGGTTGCCCGCACTAATGACATACGAAAACGGAACCGAGCGCTGGTTCAGGGTCACGGTGTTTCCCAGCATGCCACTTTGGGTGATGAAAGCAACGCCGCGCTCTTCATGTTGAAATTTGAATGGAAACGGCCACAGGGGCGCATCGTCGATGAAATTGGTCAGGCCGGAACAATTGGGCCCCACCAGCGCCACATTGCCCGCGGCTTCGATCAACGCCTCCTCCAGCCTCGCGCCCTCCGGGCCGGTTTCGCCGAAACCTGCCGTATAACAAACGACGCCTCCCGCACCGGCCTTGCGTAAGGCCTCTACTGCCTCAACAGCCGCCGACTTGGGTGTGGCAAGGAAAACGATGTCGGGCGCACCCGGCAATTCCTCCACTGTTTTGAAGCACGGCTGACCGCCCATGGTCTTGCGCTTTGGATTGACACCCCAAATATTGCCCTTGAATCCGGCGTCGGCGCATTGACGGGCGGCAAAATCGGCGTCATTGCCACCAATGAAAGCCGCGCTTTCGGGGGACAGCAGCCGTTTCAGATTTTCTTTTTGTTTCGGTGTCATACGCCAAGCGGACGCAACAGGGACCGCGCAATGATATGGCGCTGGATTTCCGACGTGCCGTCCCAAATCCGATCAAGCCTAGCGTCCCGCCACAACCGCTCGACGGGAAGTTCCTCCATCAAACCCATGCCGCCGTAAATCTGCACAGTAGAATCGGCTGCCCGGCCAACAGCTTCGGAGGCGAACAATTTCGTCATGGCGGCGTCCTGGGGGTCCATTTGCCCTTCGTCGGCCTTTTTCGCTGCGTGCATGACCATCAAGTCGGCAGCGTGCAAGTCCGTCGCCATGTCAGCCAGCTTGAACGACGTCCCTTGGAATTTGCCGATGGGTTGGCCGAACTGAACGCGGGTTGCGGCCCATTCGGTCGCCAGTTCCAGCAGGCGCTCCATACGACCGCAGCAGCCAGCGGCGACCCAAACGCGGCCCATGCTTAGCCATTTGTCGGCCAGATCCAGGCCTTTGCCTTCTTCACCAAGTATATGGTCCTTGGAAACCCGGCAATCATCGAAGCTGAGTTCAAAGTGATTGTAGGCCCGTTGGGCTGCGCAACGCGACCCCCGCACCATATCGAATCCCTTTGTGTCGGCATCGACCAGAAAGGCGGTGACCCGTTTTCTTTCACCCCGGGGCGTCTCATCGACGCCGGTCTGGGCGAAGACGATAGCGAAATCGGGAATGCCGACCGAACTGATGAAATGTTTCGAGCCGTTGATGACATAGTCGTCGCCATCGGCTACCGCACGGGTTTTCATGGACATGATGTCCGACCCCGCACCCGGTTCGGTAAGAGCGAACAGCTCCTTCTTTTCGGCGCTCACGCAGGGCTTCAGATAGGTTTCGATCTGATCCCCTTCGCAGGCCATGAGGATTTCAGACGGCCTGTGGCAGTAGCCGTGCAGACCGAAACTCGAGCGACCGAAAACCCGCTCTAGCAACGCAAGACTGACGTAATCCAGGCCGCCGCCGCCGACTGATTCGGGCAGGTTGGCCGCATAAAAACCCATCTCCAGGGCGCGCTTGGTAATCTGTGCGCCCAGTTCCTCTGGGACTTCGCCGGTTCGGTCGACCTCGGCTTCGTGGGGTTCTATTTCCTGAGCCACGAAAGCGCGCAGGGATTCGACAAGCATTCTCTGTTCATCGTTTAGTTGAAGAGCCATGACTGTTCCCTCATCTATTTTAAGGTTCTGATCAATGATTGGAGATTTGCCCTGAATGATATAGCGATAATTCGACACCGATAAAATATTTTCGACACGCGTCGAATATCCATTACTCGTGTCGCAAAAGCACCGATAATACGAACCGCCATCGCCATCATTTATGGACGACGTGCTTAAACAGGATCAGGGCCAAACCTATGGAAGATAATTCGCAAGAGGTAAAAGTCGTTCGCCGCGGACATGTTCTCGAGATTACCTTGGACAGACCGAAGGTCAACGCCATCGACATGCCGACCAGTCGCAAGCTCGGCGAGGCCTTTGTGATGCTACGCGACGATCCTGATCTCAGGGTCGGCATCCTGACCGGGGGCGGCGAGAAAATATTCTCCGCAGGTTGGGATTTGAAATCTTTGGACAGCGGCGATACCCAACTGGATGAATGGTGGTTACAGGAAGACGCCAGCCTGGGCGGTTTCGCCGGCATTACGGAAATGTGGGACCTTAACAAGCCGGTCATCTGCGCCCTGAACGGCCTGACCATCGGCGGCGGCTTCGAGCTCGCATTGGGCTGTGATCTGGTCATCGCCGCCGAGCATGTGGAATTCGCCCTGCCGGAAATGCCGTTAGGGATTGTCCCCGATGCCGGCGCCATCCAACGCCTGCCCCGGCGCATTCCCTATAACGTCGCGCTCGAGATGTTGCTTTTGGGCCGCCGCATGCCAGCCGAAGAGGCGGCCAGGCACGGCCTGGTCAACCTGATCGTGCCAGCAGGTCAACTGATGGACAAAGCCCGTGAGTGGGCCGACCAGATCGCGAACTCTGCGCCCCTGGCAGTGCAAACCATCAAAGAGGTGCTGCGCGCCATCGAAGACGACACCATCCAGCAAGCCTTCAACACCATGCGCACCGGTGATTTGCCGATTTACCGGCAAATGCTGAAATCCGGAGATGCCCAGGAAGGCATCAATGCCTTCGTTGAAAAACGTGACGCCGATTTTAAGGGCGAGTAAGACCATGACCAGAAAAAATCCTGAAGACGTCACCCGGATAACCAGCATCGGCGGCGGCCCCATCGGCGGCGGCTGGGCGGCGCATTTTTTGGGCCGCGGGTACGACGTCACCGTCTACTTGCATGACAGCGCGGAAGAACAAACCTTTCGTCTGCTCATCGACACCGCCTGGAAATGCATTGAAGCCATCGGCCTTGGCGAGGGCGCATCAAAGGATCGCCTGCACATAACGACGGACCTGGCCGACGCCGTCGCGGGTGCCGAATTTGTGCAAGAGAGCGTGCCCGAGGATTTGAACCTGAAACAGTCTCTCTATAAACAGCTCGGCGATCTCGTCCCCGAAGACGTGGTCATCGCGTCCAGCACATCGGGTTTGCCGATGTCCGACATTCAGGCGACGTGCCCGAGCCCGGGCCGCACGGTCACCGGCCACCCGTTCAATCCGCCCTATATCCTGCCCCTGGTTGAAGTCGTCGGCGGCGAGCGGACGGACCCTGATACGGTGACCTGGGTGATGGATTTTTACAAACATTCGGGCAAGGCGCCATTGGCCCTGACAAGGGAAATTCCCGGCTTCATCGCGACGCGCCTGCAAGAAGCGATCTGGCGCGAAGCCTTGCACATGGTCGCCGAAGGTGAAGCAACGGTCGAACAGATCGACCAGGCCGTGGTTAATGGTCCCGGTCCAAGATGGGCTTTCATGGGGCCGTGCATGACGTTTCACGTCGGCGGCGGCGAAGGCGGCATGGCCTACAACCTCGATCAGTTTGGCCCGGCCCTGAAACTGCCGTGGACGCGCCTGATCGCACCGGAGCTGACCAAGGAGCTGCGCGATGACATGGTCGAGGGTTGCGAAGACATGGCCGGCGAGAAAACCTACGAGCACCTGCTGGAAGAACGCGATGCTGGCCTTGTCGCCATCGCCAAGGCGCTGAAACAGGTGGGTCTGGGTTAAACCGGTTCGGCGATAAAGACCGGAATCTTTCGCGATGTTTTTTCCTGATATTCCAGATAGGGCGGAAAAGCCTTGGCACTTAAATCCCATAAGCGTTGCCGTTCCGGATCATCCGTGACTTCGCGAACCTTCATTTTGAAGACTTCGGTCTTATCGCGTATTTCAACATCTGGAAGAGCTCTTAAGTTATAGACCCAGGCCGGATTTTTGGGATTGCCGCCCCGGGAGCCAATCAGGACATAACTGTTATCCACCTCGACGCGCATCAGGGGAACTTTTCTAATGGCCCCGGATTTGTGACTCAACAGGGTGACGATGATGCACTCCAGACCGGTTTCCCTCAGGGTGGCGCCTTCCCTGCCGCCACTACTTTCATACAATTCTACCTGTTCACGCACCCAGCCTTCCGTCGATGGGATGTATTCAGCCATGAGAGTTCCTTAACCTTAATGACAAATCCAAAAACCGTCTTGATTATATTACAGGCTTGGTGATGGAAGTTGATATCAATATTTGGGACCTATACACATGACTAGCCAATTGCCTGAGCATATGACAAGGCAACACCGCACAGAACGCCTATATGAAACATTAAAGGGGATGGGCCTCTTTGTGACGCCCATCTACGTCGATGATGAAATCGACTCCCTTCATGTTGCGGTTAGATTACCTGCCCCCAGAACCGCTGAGGAGGCCGCCAAGGCTGGCGTTGTTCCGCCAGTTGAGGGCGCGAAGGTTCCCGAGAATATCAGGTCCCCCGAGAGCGGTGGGGCGAATGTGGTCCACTTCCCACCCGTACTCTGATTGCCTGTTGCCATATTCTGACCAAACAATATACGAACCAAAATCATCCATTCTGACAAGATTGGGGTCGCGTCCTAGAACAGTCCTGGCTCTTTGCCACGCTGTGATTTTCTCAACTTCAGTAGCCATCGGATTGGCTCCTTATGCTTGGGCATCCGAACAAAATCGGTGCCCGATTAAATGAGCCATTGCTATGAATCCCGACTTTTCGTATAAAGAGTCGTCAAACAATCATACCTGCTAGGGCTCAAAAACCAGCAGGAGAAGCAATTCAAGAAGGTCGGGCGGGGTGCAACCCTCCGGCCTTTTTGCTTCTGTCGAGCGAAAACATACAATGTTTCCGTGTTTCTCGCAACAACGAGATACTAAGTGTCGCGCCTCACTTGGGGGAAGATACCCGGTTTCGGGGATGACACTCTATATTGTGTATAAAGGACGCCTTAACCTATTACTCTCCTTGCTCAATAAATCCTGCAATGTCGCTGTAATTTGGAAGAGAAAACGGCACTATTAATCTGTGTGCTTTGCCTTCAAGCAGTGAGGATACGAAAAGTCTATTCGGCTGCCGTCCTCCCTAATGAGCCAGAAACATCTTTTCGAATATGGGGGAGCGTCGGCTGGCGGCTCATTGACTTCAAAACAGGCGATTCCTGACCCTACTTTTTCGTCTTTTTCTTCATGCCGATTTAGAAGCGCCGTTAGATCAAGAGCATCTATAGCCGACACCCGCTCACCTATCGAATATCGGTTTAACATCGCGCTAAAGAAGGCCGTTGCATCGCCAGCTTTCGCAAAAATTCTGGTGTCTAGGATTATTTTTCGAGCCTTACCCATGACAATCCTCGCATTCGGCTTGCGGCAACACCACGAGAAACAGTTTCTTCATTGTTCGCCCTCCCCGAAAGTCGTTAGTCGTCTAAATCATAGGCATCGATCACCAACTGTGAAAATGATGCCGGAAGTTCTTTCTGTTTGATCTTGCTGTCTATGTATTTCGTAAATTTTCCATCTCCAATGTAGTTTTCCCGCATCCACCGCCGAAATTCCGGCAATGCCGACTCTGGATAGCAATTGGCGGGCTGTGGGTTTGATTTCGCTTGCGGGAAATAATCTGGGTAGTTGTGGCTCCATTTTTTCCGCGCGCCAAATTTTTGATCAAAATTCCCCGCTTTCCAGTGCCTTCCCCAGACACCACCAACGCTCCCGTCAGGAACGAATGAACTGTCAATATGAAGTCCTGCCTGTCCTAGCGTCACTATCATATCTGCGATTTCTTTAAATACGCTGAAATATCCTACAGGCACGGCGTTATATGTTAGGGACACTCGATCATGGAATTGTTTCCATACGTCAGGAACTGATTGATTAGGGTCATACCCAACTTGAGTGTAGATAAAGTCATGAAGTGCTTTCCCAGCGAGCAACCGATAATTGCTTTTTGCCACATCTCGCACAGACGGTGCATCAAAGGCGTAATACTCAAGTACTGCTAAACATAGCGTGTCGGCATACGCATAATAAGTTCCACTACGTTGGTTGATTTCTATATATGGCGCTGATATCAGAACTCCTTTGTCTTGCAGAATAGACTTAATGCCCTGCGTCATTTGGTTTGGCGTTTCTAAGTTCCAATTCTGTCCCAATTCAACAATTCGAGCATTATTGATTCCGCACAACCTCGCCAAGCCCCGACCATTAAGGAAAGCAGTTCCATCCGATAGAACTCCCATCCCAATGCCGTCTATCTCCTTTTGTTTCTCAATAAAGAGATCAAGCTGGTCAGGATTTTTGGTGATCGAATTTTGCGTGCTGGGATGTATTAACACATTAGAATCGCTATGTTTTTTGGTGATCGAATTTACCATAGACCCTGCCGTTTCTTCAAAATCTGCATTAATTGGTTCAATTAAATTGTCCGATCTTTTAACCATTAATCAGTTCCTTATAAGTCAAGCGCTGTCCGACCATTCTGCCAGCGGTCATTTCAATAAACTGCATGGTGCCGACCTTGGCTGTATTATGGCGGAATGAAAACTCGTTCACGTAGCGATGTAAGTGCTTCACGCTCATGTGGTGATATATGCCGTAGTACCCGCGCATCAACAGCGCCCAGAAGCTCTCTATTCCGTTTGTGTGGGCTTGGTCGCGGACGTATTCGCCAACGCCATGATTGACGGAATGATGATTGTTTCCAGAAAGGCCGCAGTATCCCCGGTGGGCATCGGTGTAGACGGTAGAGCCACGCATCACATGATATTGAATAGCGCCTTTTAAGGTGTACCCGTCTGCGTTAGCAATAGGTCCGGCAACAACATGACCGCCACGTTCCATGATGCCCATAACGGCTTGTTTGCCGACCGGGCCGCGCCCGATACGTTGCTTTTTGTGGGAGTGCTTGTTGCGCTCTTTGCCACCAATATAGGTTTCGTCTACTTCGACTGTCGGCCCCATATCACCGCCCTGCGAGGCCATCCAGGTTTCGCGGATACGCTGGGCCAAAAACCAAGCCGTTTTCTGTGTGACGCCAAGCTCGCGGG
The DNA here is from genome assembly GCA_018662005.1 of Rhodospirillaceae bacterium. Taxonomy (NCBI): domain Bacteria; kingdom Pseudomonadati; phylum Pseudomonadota; class Alphaproteobacteria; order Rhodospirillales; family Rhodospirillaceae; species Rhodospirillaceae bacterium. Next base: position 258,020 of record JABJHA010000002.1, read on the forward strand.
CCATTTGAGTGGAAGGAATGCCTTTGCGGGCCGTGGTCATCATGTAGATCGCCATAAGCCATTTGTGCAGAGGAAGGCGGGACTCTGCGAGAACCATGCCGACACGAACGCTGAAATGCTTGCGGCACGATTTGCAGCGGTACGGCATAGGAATATGGTTTTTGCACTCAGAAACTTCGCTCGAACCACAATGCGGGCATTCCGCCCCGTCCGGCCAGCGCTTGTTCTCAAAGAACAACCGGGCGGACTCTTCGTCGGGGAACCGTTGGAAGAACTCGTAAAAGCTGATAGTTTCTGGTTTCGACATCTCACACTTCCTTGTTGGTGTGAGATTATACTAGCCAAATATATCGGGCTAGTCAAGCATATTATGGCTAGTTAAGTATATAGGTCCCCAATATTTGTTTGCTGTGGACGGTGAGGCGGTTACATTTTTCGCCGCTTCAATTCCTGGGCCTCGTTGGCGAAGCGGGTCAGCGATGCGGTCATGCCGGGCCACACCGGCATGGCTTCGGAATGGGGCCAGGCCTCGCGGTGATCGCGCGGTCGCTTGCCGAATTGCTGAGAAAATGATTTGGCGAAATGCGACAGGCTTGAATACCCGCAGGCAATGGAAATTTCCCTGATCGCCAAGTCTGTATTGGTCAGCAGTACGCGCGCAAACTGTAACCTGAGAACCCGGTAAAACCTGACCACCGAACAATCCATGTCACGCTTGAAGGCCCTTTCCAGCTTGCGTTGGGAAACACCAAGTTTGGCGGCGATCTGCGGGATGCTCAGGGGATCCTCGATCTGGCTTTCCATAATTGAAACGGCTTTCCTAACCAGGGGATAGCTGGCCATCGGGGTGCCGGCCGGGGCAATCCGCTGCGGCGTTTCGCTGCCACGTGATGGGAAATGCAGGATATGTTCGGCCACTTCCTGGGCCAGTTGCGGGCCAAAACGGTGATTGATATCGTCCAGCATCATGTCCAAACCGGCGGCACCCCCGGCAATGGTGGTGCGATTGCGATCAACGACGAAAAGTTTCTCTTCGGCCAGGGTTCGGGGATAGGCCTCCTGAAAGGCCTGAATGCAATACCAAAGGATGGCGGCGCGATAACCGGACAGTAACCTGGCGCGGGCAAGAATGTAGGTGCCGATATCCATCGCGCCCAAGTGAATGCCGAAACGATCCATACGCCGCAGCCAAGCGAACAGTTCGGGATCATCATAATGTTCAGACCCCCAGCTGCCGCAGACAAAGATCGCCCGCAATTTTTCATCGGCATTTTTATAATCGCTGGTCGCCAGGGGCATGCCGTTGCTGGCAATGGTGTTGGCGCCATCATCAGACAGGAACTGCCAGTCGTATAATTTACGCCCGGTGATGTAATTGGCGACACGCATGGGCTCCAGGGTGGCGGCCAGCGCCATCATGTTAAACCTGGGGATCAGCATGAAAGCGATCCGGTAGGGCGCTGCATCAATATCTTGAGTGACCATCACAATAGGCTATCCTAATGTCGAAAACCCATCAACAGTGGCGAAAAATTACCTGCTGCCGGAAAGACTTTCGTCGATGCTTTTACCAATCAGATAAAGGGGATTGCCATGAACAGAGACGTCATCATTTCATGTGCCGTGACCGGCGCCGGAGACACCCTTTCCAAACATCCCGGCGTGCCGGTGACACCCGAACAAATCTCCGATGCCGCCATTGAAGCGGCCAAGGCCGGTGCCGCGGTCGCCCACATTCACGTTCGCGACCCGGAAACCGGGCAAGGCTCCCGCGATGTCGAGCTTTTCCGGGACGCCGTTGAGCGGGTTCGGGCCAGCGACACCGACGTCATCATTAACCTGACCGCCGGCATGGGCGGCGACTGGTTTCCAGGCGACGTTGAACCCGGAAATGGTGGACCGGGAACCGATATGATCGGCCCCGAAGAACGCCTGGCCCATGTCGTTGAATTGCTGCCCGATATTTGCAGCCTTGATTGTGGGTCAATGAATTTTGGCGACAGCAACTATGTTTACCTGAGCCCGGCCGACTACCTGCGCAAAATGGCGAAAAAGGTTCAGGAGCTGGGCGTCAAGCCGGAACTGGAAGTTTTTGAGTTGGGCCATCTTCGCTTCGCCGCTCAGATGATTGCAGAAGGCCTGATTGACGCACCGCCGCTGTTCCAGATTTGCCTCGGCATGACCTGGGGCGCCGGTGCCGACACCGCGTCCATGAAATGCATGGCAGACGCCCTGCCTGACAACGTCAACTGGGGCGGCTTTGGTATCTCGCGCATGCAAATGCCCATGGTGGCACAGGCCGTTCTACTGGGCGGCAACGTGCGCGTCGGTCTGGAAGACAACATCTATCTGGATCGCGGCGTCCTCGCCAGCAACGGCCAACTTGTGCAACGGGCGAAGGAAATCATCGAACGCATGGGTGCCCGCGTGCTCGGCCCGGATGAGGCGCGGCAGAAACTGGGGCTGGCGGCCAAGTAGTGTAAATCGGTCAGAGTTACAAAAACCGAACCACTTTCTCGAGCGGCAGGCGGCCGCGTTTCTTTGGTGGTTTGTCGGCCCAGCCGAGGGTGATAAGCGCCTGGGGCATCCACTGTTCGGGCAGGTTCATATCCTTCGTGATGGCATCAGGACAAAACAGCGGCGCGCACATCCAGCAGCCGCCCAATCCTTCCCAATGGGCCGCCAGCAGAACATTGTAGGCCGCCATGGCGACGCTTTGAACGGCCATCAGGTGTTCCGCTTTATTGCGCTTGTCGTCGGGGTAATGATCCATGTCTTCCATGGTCAGGCAACACAGGATAACGACGGGTGCACTGACGATACGGTGGTTCGAGCGGGCGACATCTTCGTTGACAACCTTGACCTCGTCGCCATCGGCCAGCCGGTCGGAACGAAGCCTGTCACCCATGACCTTTGCCAGGGCCTGCTTCTTCGGCTCGTCAGTCATCACCGCGAACCGCCAGGGCTGGCGGTTGTGGGCCGATGGCGCGAAACGAACGGCCTGGAGGATACGTTCCAGTTGATGGGGCTCTATTTTGCGCGATTGAAAGCTGCGTATTGTCCGGCGTTGCTCGATAAACTCCAGCCATCCGCCTGGGTCGTCTGAAATCTGCATTTTGTTCATCTTGTTGGTCATTTATCCCTGCCTGAGCATTGTCGCATTAAAAGCCTGCGGACACAGAAGTATATTGACGGGTCGCGGGTGGGAAGGAGCCTGGTTTATAACAGAAAATCTTCGCATGATAAAATTGTTACGCAAGAATTGTTTTTTGGTACATTTACGCTTCCGGGTCCCGGCATTAGACTTTCTCCCAGAAGGTGGCGAAATAAACTTAAGTAGCCTTCGATAACACACAGAGTGATCGCCGCAGCGGGGATCGGATAAAACCCCCAAGGAACAAGGTACATGACAGGGCCTGACCAGATTTTTTTTCACTTGTTTGGTAGCGGGCCTATTTAACAGGAGGAACACATGAGGCGAAGTAAATTTCTAAAAATCAGTTCGATTGCGCTTTTAGGGGGGCTGGTTGCCTCTATGGCGACCGCCGCGGAAACCATCAAACTTGGTGACATGAACGCCTACACCCGCTTGGCGGCCATTGCCGGACCTTACAAAAAAGGCCTGGATCTGGGCATCAAGGAAATCAATGCCGCCGGCGGCGTCCTTGGCCAGCAGCTTGAAGTCATTTCACGCGACACCCAGGGCAAGCCAAGCGTTGCCGTGAAAATCGCTGAAGAAATGGCGTCCCGCGACAAGGTCGCGATGTTAATCGGCACGACGTTCTCCCATGTCGGCCTTGCCTTAGGCGCCTTCGCCGACAATCGTAAAATGGTTTATCTGGCTTCGGGCCCTCTGGCCGACGCCATTGTCTGGGGTAAGGGCAACCCATACACCTTCCGTCTGCGCTCCAGCGTTCACATGATGGCTTCCATGCTGGTTGATCAGGCCGTTAAAAAGAATGCCAAGCGCTGGGCCACCATCGCGCCGAATTTTGCTTTCGGCAAAGAAGCCGTTGCCGCTTTCAAGAAGGTCCTGAAAGAACGTCAGCCTGATGTCGAATTTGTCGCCGAACAATGGCCGGCCGCTTTCAAAATTGATGCCGGCGCTGAAGTTCAGGCCCTGGCACAATCAAAGCCCGATGCCATTTTCAATGCCACGTTTGGATCAGACCTTGCCAAGTTCGCCCACGAAGGACGCCTGCGCGGCTTGTTTAAGGACCGCCTGGTGGTCAGTGTGCTGACCGGCGAGCCGGAATACATCGACCCCTTGAAAGGCGATGCACCTGAAGGCTGGTTGGTGACCGGGTATCCCTGGTATGGCATCGATACGCCAATCCACAATGTTTTCAAAGCGGCCTACGAAAAGGAATACAACGATTATCCCCGGGTTAATTCTGTGATCGGATACGTCACCGCCTACACCGTTAAAGCGGCCTTGATGAAAGCCGGTTCAACGGATTCAGAAAAAATCCGCGCCGCCATGGAAGGCTTAAAAGTGGGCACCCCGTTCGGTGATATCAAATTCCGTGAAATTGACAACCAGGCGACACTTGGAATCTATACCGGCTGGACCAAGTTGAAAGACGGCGGCGGAATTATGGTCGATTACGAATTCCGTGATGGTGCCAATTACTCGCCATCAGACGAGGAAGTACGTAAGATGCGACCTGCAGACTAATTAGCACCCTCCCCGGGGCACTGCTAATGTAAAGCGTGCCCCGGTTTTTTTTGTCTTTTTTACGAGGACAGGTGAAGAATGGGTTTCTATGTCGTCCAGTTTCTCACTGGACTTTCCAGTGCCTCGGCGCTTTTCCTGGTTGCATCGGGCCTGTCGATCATCTTTGGCGTCACCCGGGTGGTCAACTTCGCCCATGGGTCCCTGTACATGCTGGGCGCTTTTATCGGCTATTCGCTGGTTGGGGTGCTGAGTGGCATGTTCGGCTATTGGATCAGTATTCTCCTGGCCGCCGTGATTGTCGGGCTGATCGCGGTGCTGATTGAAATTCTGATTTTGCGCAGGGTTTATCAGGCCCCCGAACTATTCCAGCTTGTCGCCACCTTTGGCCCCATTCTGATTATTCAAGACGTCGCTTTGAGCATCTGGGGCCCCGAAGACCTGTTCAGTGTCTCGGCCCCGGGCCTGGATGGCGCGATCATGATCATGGGCACAGCCATGCCGGAATATGACCTGGCCCTGATCGCCCTCAGTTTTCTGGTTTTGGGCGGATTGTGGCTTTTATTTAACCGCACCCGCTGGGGAACCCTGGTCAGGGCCGCGACCGAAGACCGCGACATGGTCAGCGCACTGGGGGTCAACCAGACATGGCTGTTCACGGCGACTTTTTTCTTAGGCTCGTTCCTGGCCGCTTTAGGGGGTGCCGCGCAACTGCCCAAGGGCGGCGCTTCGCTGATTATGGATTTTGAAATTCTGGCGCCGATATTTGTCGTTGTCGTCATCGGCGGCATGGGTTCGATTCTAGGCGCTTTTCTGGCCGCCTTGTTGATTTCCGAACTGAACGCCTTCGCCATTCTTGTCTGGCCGGAAAGCACCCTTGGCCTGATGTTCGTGGTTATGGCGATTGTCCTGATCGCCCGTCCCTGGGGCTTGTTCGGCAAACCCGAGGCGGCCGGCCAGCATGGCCAGGTCGGTCCACCCGACCAGCCCTACCGGCCGCTGTCGCGAAAGTCGTTGCTGGCGTTCGCCGGGGTGTTGGGGTTGTTGCTGTTGCTTCCTGTGCTGGTCAGCGAGTTTTCCCTGGTCCTGGTCATGGACATGGTGATCCTGTCCCTGTTTGCCGCCAGTATTCATTACTTGATGGGGCCGGGCGGGCTGGTGTCGTTTGGTCACGCCGCCTTTTTCGGTGGCGGCGCCTATTCCGTCGCCCTGCTGCACGAACATTTCGACACCCCCATGGAAATCGCCTTCATTATGGGGCCCATCGGTGCCGGTATTCTGGCCCTGGCCATCGGCTGGTTTTGCGTCCGACGATCAGGCGTCTATCTGGCCATGCTGACCCTGGCTTTTGCGCAAGTCGCCTGGTCGATCTCTTTTCAGTGGGGCGACGTCACAGGCGGCGACGACGGCATTATCGGCGTCTGGCCAAGTTCCTGGGCCAGCTCGAAGGTGGCTTACTATTACCTGACCCTTTTGTTTGGTATTGGCGGCATTATTGTTTTGCGCCGGACCCTGTTCACGCCCTTTGGTTACGCCATGCGGGCGTGCCGGGATTCAAGGCTGCGCAGCGCCTCCATCGGCATCAACATTACCCGCCAGCAATGGCTGTCGTTCGCTTTTTCCGGGGCTATGGCCGGGTTGGCCGGGGCCCTGTTTGTCTACCTGAAAGGTAGTATTTTCCCAGATGAAATGTCTCTGGCGAGATCTTTCGACGGCCTGATCATGGTCTTGTTGGGTGGCGTCAAGACGCTGACCGGCCCGATCGCCGGGGCCACCGCCTTCACCTGGCTGGACGACGTGATTTCCAGGCTGGATTACTGGCGGTTTATCCTGGGAAGCCTGATCATCCTGATCGTGCTGGCCTTCCCACAAGGAATTTCGGGCTATTTCAGGGAACGCTTCGGTTCCTGGTTCGGCCAGGGGGAGGCGGACCAATGACGGAGTTGGCGCTTGAAGTCAGGGGCCTGGAAAAAGCCTTCGGCGGCGTTATCGCCGTCAACGGTTTGAATTTCGATCTTCCCAAAGGGGAGCTGTTGGCCTTGATCGGGCCCAATGGCGCAGGCAAGAGCACCAGCTTCAACATCTTGAACGGCCAGTTGAAACCCAGCGCCGGTTCAGTCAAATTCTTAGGAACCGAACTGGTCGGCTTAAGCCCCCAGGAGATCTGGCGGCACGGGGTCGGGCGAACCTTCCAGATCACCGCCACTTACGCTTCGATGACGGTTTGTGAAAACGTCCAAATGGCGCTTCTCAGTTATCATCGGCGGTTGTTTTCCCTGCTTCCCATCGCCGCCAGGCTTTATCGGGAAGAGGCCCTGGCCCTGTTGGAGCGTGTCGGTATGGTCGATCAGGAAAACAGGCCGTGCAGCGTGCTCGCTTATGGTGATCTTAAACGGGTCGAACTGGCCGTGGCGCTGGCCAACCAGCCCAACCTGCTGTTGATGGATGAACCAACGGCGGGGATGGCGCCGAAAGAACGGATCGAACTGATGGCGCTGACCAACGAAATCGTCATTGAACGCGGAATTTCCGTGCTGTTCACCGAACACGATATGGATGTTGTTTTCACCCATGCTGACCGGATCATCGTCCTGGACCGGGGCACCCTTGTCGCTGAAGGAACGCCGGAAGAAGTCAGGAACAACGATCACGTCCGACAAATCTATCTGGGGTCGCAACATGCTTAAGGTCAGTGGACTTCATTCATATTACGGTCGCGCCCATATCCTGTCAGAGGTATCGCTGGAAATCGGACGCGGCGAAATTCTCGCCCTGCTAGGCCGCAACGGAGCCGGCAAATCGACGACCTTGAAAAGTATTATCGGCCTGGTCACACCGGCCCAAGGAACCATCGAATTCCAGGGTGAGGCCATCCAAGGCCTGCCCTCCTTCGTGATTTCAAGAAAAGGCATTGGTTACACGCCCGAAGACCGGCGCATCTTCGCCGGACTGACGGTTACCGAAAACCTTGAAGTCGGCAGGCAGCCCGAACGCCAGGGCGCGCCTTTCTGGACGCTGGAGAAACTGTTCGACATGTTTCCCAATCTGGCCGAACTGAGGGACCGCCCGGGCGGTTATATCAGCGGCGGCGAACAACAAATGCTGACCATCGCCCGCACGCTTATGGGCAACCCGTCGGCGATCCTGCTGGACGAGCCTTCCGAAGGCCTGGCCCCGATCATTGTCGACAAAATGATTGAAACCATCCTGACCCTTAAATCGGAAGGCCTGTCGGTTATCCTGTCGGAACAAAACCTGAGCTTTGCGTCCCGAGTCGCCGACCGGGCGACGATTATCGAAAAAGGCCAGATCAGGTATGAAGGCACCATGGCCGAGTTGCAAGACAACCCGGATATTCGAAATGCCTACCTGAGCGTCTAGACATTGGCCGGAGAAAACCCATGCAGATATCTATAATCGGCGGCGGTTTTGCCGGTCTTTGGGCGGCCATGAGCGGGGCCGCGGAGAGAAGCCGTTTAGGCGTTTCCTCCGAAGATTTATCCATTAACCTGATCAGCGACAGCCCCGATCTGGTTATTCGCCCGCGCTTGTATGAAGGGGCCGCCAGCGACATGCGGGTGGCCTTGCAGCCGTTGCTTCAAGTGATCGACGTCGACTTCCGGATCGCCCGGGTTGCAGATATTCAGCCCAATGAAAAACAGATCGTCCTGGAAGGAGCGGAACCGGGCTCAAGCCTTTCCTATGACAGCCTGATTTTGGCCAGTGGCAGTCGCATGAGAAAACTTCAGTTTCCGGGCGCCAGCCAATACGGCTTTAACATCGATACTTATGATGAAACCGCCCGCTTCGATCAACATCTGGCAGAGCTTGTAATAACCAGTGAAACATTAACCGTCGTTGTCGTCGGTTCCGGCTCGACGGGCCTGGAACTGGTGACGGAATTGCGGAAGCGGCTGGGCCCCGAGGCCCACTTGATTTTACTGGACCATTCATCGCAGGTGGCCCGCAATATGGGCGTCAGCCTGAACCCTGTCATTGTTCGCGCTTTATCGGACTGTGATGTTGATGTCAGGATTAATTCAAACATTGCCTCCATGGATAAACAGGGACTCGTTTTGGAAGATGGCGGGGAAATCAAATCCGGGGCCGTGGTCTTCGCAACCGGCCTGGAGGCGAGCCCGCTGACCGAGGCTTTCGACGGTGAAAAAGATCGCGCCGGGCGGCTTCATGTGGATCAATATCTGAACCTGCCCGCTGACGGCAGTGTTTTCATTGCCGGCGATACGGCACGGGGCATGGCCGATGACGACCACACCACATTCATGTGCTGTCAGCATGCCCTGCAGCTGGGCCGTTTTGCCGGCCATAATTCCGTGCGCAGTCTGATGGGAAAACCGTTGAAGCTTTATCGCCAGGAGAACTATGTCACCTGTCTGGACCTGGGCCCCGCCGGCGCCGTTTATACCACGGGGTGGGAACGGGAAATTCAGAATACGGGAGTCGAGGGAAAGGAGATCAAAAAAAGAATCAACCATAAAAGAATTTATCCTCCCGGGGCCGAGGCAAGTGCAGAGTCGATTTTTCAGTTCATTACGCTCGAGCCCGAAGCCGTGTCCCGCTGAATATAGCAGAGGGTCATCGGTTTCGACCAGACGAGGTCGAAAGTTCTGTTCGTTTCATGGAGTGCCTCTGCTTTCTTGTTTTTCGCGACGAGTCATATTTGACCATTATGCGAACTCAAGAAACCAAAGCAGAACGGAATCAGTATTCACAAATAATCTCATGAAGAGATTTTGGGGGCGATTCCTGGTTGTAGGGACAGTCATTATTCAGGGAGAATAATTTATATTCAGGTGACTGGTCGAAAAGTAATAATGCTCGAATTCAAGAAGAACTAAAGCACTATGCTCTTGAATCCTAAAACTCCCTAAAATACAGCTAACCCTTAAATACATTTTCTCGATGATATTTAAGAAAATGAGGGTGCGGGCAGAACTCCTTACATAACGGAGGAAATAATTTTCCTTCAGGATTTATCAAGCGTTCCATGGTGTCAGGCACACTTTCTCTCGCCTGAAGTATCGTCAAGTCATCATCCAGCGATAGCAATCCTCTATCAAACATCCAATGAACAGTGCCGGAAAGCGCCAAGCCATTCCGGATGGTATCGGGGCCATTTTCTGCCACGGGGCGTATGTGTGCCGCCTGGGCTTCCGAGCGCCCTCCACCATTGATAATCCTCAAACCGGTGATCGCACACGTATTATTGTACGCAGACTTAACCTGACGGGAGAACGCAGCATCTCGAAATGGTCTCGAAACCAAGCGTTCAACCATAGGCCTTTCGAATTCCAGTTGCTCTTCGGCCAGGCCGGGGGTCACATTTTGATTTTCTGTCACGGGTCCGATAATATTTGAGAACCCGGCTTGAAGAATAAGGTCATACTCTTCATCTGGCATTGAACGAACGGATCGACCAAAGGCACCTTTGTTTGTGCTTCCATCGTCCTTTTGAAGCGCACTTTCAAAATATTGCTCACCCTCTTTAAAAGGAACTTCTCGTTCGAATTCCAGATAATCTTCAACAAAAGCATAGATAATGATCGGTCACAACCGGATCAGGTTGAATTGAATTCAAACGGGCGGTTGCAAAATATTCTTGCCTACCGCCACTGCTGTTCAAATCTGTGCTAGATCTGCGGGGCTCATAATAGACAATCCAATCGCCCTTCGCCGCTTCAACCTGACGTAAATATGTGCGTGGAAAATGGTATTTTCCTGGTTGATCATCATAAGCAGAGTCGGGTTTCGCTATAAAAACAGCTTTTGTCATTGCTAGCCCCCATCCCCTCAAATTGATCTATATGGTCTTACAACCGTACCAGGTATTTTCTGGACAGACCAGAACCCCCCTAAGGGGCGACAAGAAATAAAAATTCAATAAGTGTATTATGAAAAGGGTTGGTGGGCCCGGCAGGACTATGGAAATCCCCTAATGTCAAAGGGTTAAGGGAAAGTTTGGAGAACTAAAGTTGCATTTGAGATCAATGGGTTGCATGGGATTTTCCCAAACTTTTCATCCCCATTTTCTGGATTGATCGTACCATACTTATTCTGACAATCCCATGAATGTTATTGGATGAAAATGGATGGACAATTGGATGGCGCTGTGGCATCCTCAAATTGGATGAAAATGGATGGATAAATGGTTGCCACAATCAACACCTCGACACTCAAGGTCACCAACGAGATTTTATCTCTGATTTCCGAGATTGATGAGTTCAAAGGTGCATGGCGTGCAATCGGACGGATTGCACCGGAACGATTGACCAGCCTTCGCCGTGTCGCGACTATCGAAAGTGTTGGTTCTTCGACCAGGATTGAAGGAGCAAAACTGACTGACCGTGAAGTTGAAAAGCTTCTGTCCAACATTGAGATTAAATCCTTCACCTCTCGAGACGAGCAAGAAGTAGCCGGTTATGCAGACGCCATGGAGGTCATTTTTTCCAACTGGGAATCGATAGACCTGACGGAAAACCATATCAAGCAGGTCCATCGTGATCTTCTGAAATTCTCCAACAAGGACGAGCGCCATCGTGGAGAATACAAGACCCTGCCAAATCATGTGGAAGCCTTCGGCGAAGACGGGAAAAGCATGGGTGTTGTATTTCAGACGGCGGCACCTTTTGATACTCCGCGCCTAATGGCAGAACTGGTCGAATGGACTAGGACAAACCTGAAATCCCGAGAGACCCATCCTCTGCTTGTGATTGCCGTATTCGTTGTCGTGTTTCTTGAAATCCATCCCTTTCAAGATGGAAATGGGCGCATCTCCAGAATTTTGACAACACTTTTGCTGTTGCGAGCAGGATACGCATACGTGCCCTTCAGTTCCTTGGAAAGTATCATTGAGCAAAGCAAGGAAGCTTATTATCTAGCACTGCGGCAGACTCAAGGCTCCATCCGTACTGACCAACCAGACTGGCAGTCGTGGGTCACTTATTTCTTGAAGGTGCTCAAACAACACAAGGATCGTCTGGAAAGCAAGATTGAGCGTGAGCGGCTCATTCTTGGAGACCTGCCTGAATTATCAGTTCAAATTCTGAATATGGCTCGGGACCATGGGCGGGTCTCCGTTGGTGACGTAGCCAAGGCGACCGGTGCGAGCAGGAATACCGTCAAAGATCATATTCGTTCATTAACCGAAAACGATCACTTGGAACGCCACGGTGCTGGTCGGGGCACTTGGTATTCACTTGCTTAAGTATGAGGCAAGGTAAAGCAGGGTATAACCCGCAAACCGTTGATTTGACAATACTCACCCCTCTTGGTGTGGATGGCACTTTACCTGCCAAAATGCATACCGATCATGAAGGCAATCAACCCTATCGTGGTCCACTTAATCAGAAACCATGCGGCACGAAACGGGAATGTGATCACACGAGCCATGGCGTCACCCACAATCCACTAATTTCCGCTTCGCCTCGGTATCGCTTTGGATATATCGCTGGGTGGTCGCGAGTGATGAGTGACCGGCAAGGTCTTGTACGTCTTTCAAACTTCCGCCAACACGTGATGTGTTCTTCGCCCAACGGGTAATTGCGGTACGCCTTCCTGAGTGGGATGAACAGCCATCAAACCCAAGGTTGCCATACAACCGTTTGAACCAGTGTGCGATGGAGTTGGCTGACATCCGCCCTCCTCTTTCGCTGGTAATCACGTTGGATGCCAGATCGAACGGAAAGCCTTTTTCCAATCGCTTTGCAACGGCAAAGTCCTTCAAGGTTTCCAATGCCACTTTCAAATCCTTATTCAGCGGGATCGTTCTGCCACCATTTTTGCCTTTCGAGGCTACGTTCTGAAGGGCAATAGAATTTCCGATGTTGCCTTCCGGATCTGTAACCATCTGCCAAGTGATAGATGCAATCTCTTTTGCGCGAAAACCGCTTTTCACTGACAGAAGCAGAATAACGATATCGCGCAGGCTGTTTCTCGTTGTTGAGAGAAACTGCAACGTAGTTCTGATCTGAACTTCGGAAAGAATCTTGGCCTGTTTACCCATCGCCATCATATTCACCATAATAAGTTATTATAGTAATATTTTATGTCGAATTTGATTATAGAGTCAAGTCAATACGTTCTGAAACCCGCATGGTTACTGGCCTCGACATAAAAGATGGGTTTGATGATAAATCCGATTTCATTCGATGAACCAACGAAGATGGTCATTTACAAAACCGCGCTACGGTAAAATTCTGTACTTGGAATGTCGGCTTGGGTGCAGATTGCGGAAGTTTGAAAAATCTGTCATTAATGACCGGGTGTAGCCAACAGCGGCTGTTTAGGTAAATCTAATATTTGCCATCCAGTGGACGTGATAGCGGCATTCTGGAACGTAGATAGCGGCGAGCGTAAGATTTCTTCAGCCGCCCACCGAAAAGATTCGCTGAATTGAATATGAACGACAAGTTCAATATTGGTTCAGTGCCAATCCGCCATACTTCTTTCAATTTAAATTGAAAACAAAGGAATTGGCATCATGCAAATCGTAATCTTTACCAGTGTTTGTCTTTTTATTGCGGTCATCGGGTTTGTATCCCTCAAATTTTCGGCCCTAAGCACAGGGTAGAACCCCCTATAATTATCCCCCTGAAAAGCTTATGGTTATTCCTATGGGCGCAGGGAACTTTTTATATATATTATTGCGGGGATATCCTTCCAAGTCGCCGTTATCTCGGCGCTTGCTTTCTTCCGTCATATGCGGTCCTACAAATATTTGCAGAAGCGTTTTTCCACTACAGCCCCAAAAGGATTAAGATTATGACATTTAAAAAAATAGCACTGATGTTTGCAACAGGCATCACCGTGACATGCCTATCTACACCTCAAGCATCAGCCCAAAATGAAGAAACTCTTCTTTTCGGTATTGTCCCTCAACAGGCGGCCAGTCGTCTCGCAAAAATGTGGGTTCCATTTATTAATGAACTTTCCAAAGAAACGGGTTACAAAATAAAATTCGCCACCATGAAAGATATCCCAAGTTTTGAGCAATGCCTTGCACAAGGGGCCTATGATCTCGCTTATATGAACCCCTATCATTATACGATCTTTAGCACCCTAACTGGCTATAAGGCCTTTGCGCATCAATCAGAAAAAAAACTTAAAGGTATTGTTGTTGTTAGACAGGATAGTGCCGCAAAGAAACTAGAAGATTTAGATAACCAAAAAATAGCCTTCCCTTCACCTGCTGCATTTGGTGCCAGTGTCTTACCCCGCGCTGAAATGAAAGCAGCGGGCATGATCATTGAACCAAATTACGTGAAATCACATGACAGTGTTTATCGTTCCGTTATTGCAGGGATATTTCCCGCAGGCGGTGGTGTGTTGAGAACTTTCAACAATATCCCTGATGACTTAAAAGCTCAGTTACGCGTGATTTATACTA